>QJYK01000237.1 GCA_003248075.1 Gemmatimonadota bacterium
CCGAGGAGCTCGACCGATTCGTGGACGCGATGACGGGTGTGGTGAAGAAGGGTCTCCCCGCGTGAACGTGCTGCGACGCCTCCTGGGGGCCGTCGCAATACTCCCGGTCCTGGCGCTGTTCGCCGCGCCGAAGAGAGTGGACGCGGATGCCCGTCCATTGCATACCGAACTGACGGGGGCCTATCCGGCAGCGGACTCGGCCCACACGACGGCGATCCTGGAGGTGCGCCTGCGGTTCTCCACCGCGGTGCAGCCGGCCCTGAGCTCGATCGTGATCCGGACATCGGCGGCCAGGGTCGAGACCGGGGCCGTGGAGGCGGTGCCGGGAACCGACGGTACCGAGATCCGTGTGACGCTCCCCGGCCCCTTGCCGGCCGGCACCTATGGCGTGGAATGGCGCACGGCCGGACCCGACAGCCACGTGATCCAGGGGAGCTATGGGTTCTCCGTGGCGGAGGCGGCGATCGTTGCCCCGCCTCCGGTCGCCGAACGGATGGAGCCGCAGGAGGCCCCGCCGCCCCCCCGGACCGCGACCACGGGCACCCGGCCTACGCCCCGTGCGGTGGCGGAGGGGTGGCTCTATCTGATCTCCCTGGTGGGCATGATCGGCACGGTGGCGTTCCGACTCGCGGTCGTGGGCCCCTTCGGGCGGGCGGAGGAACGCGCGGAGGTGGCGGCGCGGATCGCGCGCGCCACGCGGGTCCTGGCCATCCTCTCCTTCGTCCTGGCGCTGTGCGTGGCTCCCGTGCGTCTTCTCGCCCAGGCCGGACTGGTGGCGGGACCGGGCGGATCGACGCTCGACGCGACCGGGCGCGTCCTCGGGAGTGCCTGGGGCTCGGCGTGGATCCTGGGAGCGTCCGGCACGCTGCTGTTCCTGGTGGGCCTCCTCTCGGGACGCGGGAAGGCCGAGGCGCGAGGGCCCTGGCTCGTATGCGGTGTCGCCGCTCTGCTCGTCGCGATGGGCCCCGGGCTCTCGGGACATGCGGCCGCGGCCGGACCCGCGCTCGTCGCCCTCGACACGGTCCATGTCCTGGCGGCCGGAGTCTGGCTCGGAGGCCTCGCCTGTCTGGTCCTGGTGGGGATTTCCGGCGCCGCGCGCGCCGGAGAGGCTTCGACGCTGGCACCCCTCACCGCCCGGTTCTCCGGGATGGCGCTCCCCGCGGTGATCGTCCTGGTCGCGTCGGGCCTCGCGAGCGCGTTGGACCGGATCACGCTCAGCTCGCTCTTCGGCAGCGCGTACGGGCGGACCCTTCTCCTCAAGGTCGTCCTCGCGCTGGGAGCGCTCTCGCTGGGCTTCTACAACTGGCGGGTGGTCCGCCCCGCCCTCGAGCAGGACGGCAGACCCGGCCTCCTGCGGATTCCTGCGTCGCTGGAGATGCTCACCGGCCTGGTCGTGCTGGCGGTCGCGGCGGCGCTCGTCGTCACGGCGCTCCCCTGATCGCGGAGCCAACCCCTCCCGGAGCCACGATGGCCCGTTCCCCCCTGCCCCGACTGGTCCTCCTTCTCCTCCTCGCCGCCCCGGGCGCCGCCGCCCAGATCAGCGTCGAGGAGGCGCTCTCTTCCTCCTTCGCCTCGGGGCTGGTGGCGTCGCCGCGGCACGATGCGATCGCATGGGTCGAAAACAGCGCGGGGGCCCGGAACGTGTGGTACGCCTCGGGCCCGGACTGGTCGGGACGTCGACTCACGCCCTACGGGGCCGACGACGGACAGGAGGTGTCCGGGCTCACCCTCACCCCCGACGCGAGGGCCGTGGTCTTCGTCCGGGGCGGGGCTCCCAACCGGGCCGGTGAGGTCCCCGACCCTCTCTACACGCCCGACGCCGAGGGCCGGGCCGTGTGGATGGTGCCGGTCACCGGGGGGGAGCCGCGCCGCATCGTGGAGTCGGGCGCGTTCACGATGTCGCCCGACGGCTCGCGTATCGCGTACGGGAGGGGACGCGAGATCTGGTCCGTGGCGCTCGAGGCCGGCGCCGATCCACGCAAGGTCGCGACGATCCGAGGCGGCCCGGCCGATCTGACCTGGTCGCCGAACGGCGAACTGCTCGCGTTCACGAGCCGGCGCGGAGACCACTCCTTCATCGGCGTGGTCGACCCCGAGTCGGGTCGCGTGTCGTACCTGGACCCGAGTGTGGCCAACGACGGCAGCCCGGTATGGAGCCCGGACGGGCGCCAGATCGCGTTCCTGCGGATCCCCAACGAGCGGGTCGTGCATCTGTTCGCACCGCGCCGTGAAGGTCTCCCCTTCTCCGTGCGCATCGTGGACGTGGCGACCGGGTCGGGACGCGAGCTCTGGGTGGCGCCGGCCGGGCGCGGCAGCGCGTTCAGCGGGGTGGACGCGGACACCCAGCTCTGGTGGAGCGCGGGGGACCGGCTCGTCTTTCCCTGGGAGGGTGACGGTTGGAAGCACCTCTACGCGGTGCCCGCCGCGGGCGGCGAGGCGCGGGTGCTGACGCCGGGGCCGTTCGAGGTCCAATACGTGTCGCAGTCCCCGGATCGCCGCTGGATCGTGTACGACAGCAACCAGGACGATATCGACCGGAAGCACGTCTGGCGCGTCTCCCCGGCCCGCGGAGCACCCGAGCTGCTGACCGCGGGGCGCGGTCTGGAATGGAGCGGCGTGATCACCGGCGGAGGGACGTTGGCGATCCATGCTTCGACGACGTCGGTACCGGCCCACACCGAGGTCGTGGTCGGGGGAGCGCGCCGAAGCGTGAGCCCCGCCCTGCCGGACGCGTTTCCCCGCGACCGCATGGTGGAACCGCAGGCGGTGGTCTTCCGAGCCGCGGACGGCATGCGCATCCATGGACAGCTCTTCCTGCCCCCGGATCACCGGGATGGGCAACGACATCCCGCGATGCTCTTCTTCCACGGCGGCTCGAGACGGCAGATGCTGCTCGGCTTCCACCATCGCGACTACTACCACAACGCCTATGCGTTCAATCAGGTCCTGGCCAATGCCGGCTATGTCGTGCTGGCCGTCAACTACCGAAGCGGCATCGGCTACGGGATGGAGTTCCGCGAGGCCGAGGACTACGGTGCCACAGGCGCCAGCGAGTTCAACGACGTCCTCGGCGCGGGGCTCTACCTGCAGAGCCGGGCAGACGTGGACCCGGCGCGAATCGGGCTGTGGGGGGGGTCGTATGGTGGATACCTCACGGCTCTCGGCCTGGCCCGGGCCTCGGACCTGTTCGCCGCGGGAGTCGATCTGCACGGCGTCCACGACTGGAACGTGGTCATCCACGGTTTCCGCCCGGACTACGAGCCCGAGGATTACCCCGAGTTCAGTAGGCTGGCGTACGCCTCCTCGCCGATGGCGTTCCTGGATGGATGGCGCTCTCCCGTGTTGCTCATCCACGGAGACGACGACCGCAACGTTCCCTTCAGCGAGTCCGTCGACCTGGCCGAGTCCCTGGCGAAGCAGGGTGTCGAATTCGAGCAGCTCGTCTTCCCGGACGAGGTGCACGGCTTCCTGTTGCGCAGGAGTTGGGTGGCGGCCTACGAAGCCGCGCTGGACTTCCTCGGCCGCAAGCTCCAGACTCGGGGCGCCAGCGCCGGGTCCCTACCTGAAGCCGATGCAAGGGAGTAGCGCCCCATGATCAGCGTTTTCGCCATCGTCGCCACGGCCGCGCTGTCGGGTAGCGTATCGGCGCCGCGCTGCGCCCTGCACGTACAGGGGCCGAGCGACGACGGGCTCCGCGTGATGTTCGAGGGCGGCGTCACCTACGCCGCCTTCCTGGAGGCGGCACGCCGTCGCCGCGAGCTCTGGCTGTCGAACACGGAGCGCGCGGAGGTGCCGGCCGATCTCCTCGCGCGCGCCCGCGCCGTCGGGGGGACCTGGTACCTGCTCGTCGTGGCGGTGGACGGGTGCAGCGACTCGGTGAACACGATCCCCTACGTGGCCAGGCTCGCCGACCTGGTCGAAGGCCTGGAGCTTCGCATCGTCGATTCCGAGGTCGGGCGGCCCGTGATGATGGGTCACCCGACCCGTGACGATCGCGCCGCGACGCCGACCGTCCTCCTGCTCGGTGCCGACTGGCGCGAGGCCGGTTGCTTCATCGAGCGCCCGGACCCCCTCCAGACGTGGTATCAGGCGAACAAGACGTCCCTGGACGGCGATGAGCTGTTCGAGCGGAAGATGGCGTGGTACGACGAGGACGCCGGAGCGAGCACCGTCCGGGAGGTGGTCGCCATCCTCGAGGCGGCCGCGGCCGGAACGCCCATCTGTCGAGGCTGAACGCGCCCGATCAGGGCGCCTCGGACACGATGGGCGGAAGCCCCCGCTCCGCCAGCAACCTGTTGAAGCGCGAGAGGTCGTTCTCGGCCAGCTCCGCCCAGCGAGCGAGGACCGCGCGCAGCTCTTCGCGATAGAGGTCGCGCACTTCGGTGGCCTGGTCGGTGGGCCGCGCATCGCTTCCCGAGATGTACCCCGCGAGGCTCGTCAGCTTCGCGAACAGGCGCCGCGGCCATCGTATCGTGTCCTGCCCGGCGAGGCCGCCCGACAGCCGCAGGTCGAAGAGCCGCATCTCGAGCTCCATGAGCGACGCCTCCAGGGCCTCGCCGGCCTCGACGAGGTCACGCACCCCGGCCGCGTCGCGGAGACGCGCCCCCAGGTCGTCGAGCGCTTCCCGGGCCCACTCGATCCGCTCCACGAGCGCGGCCGTCGAGTCCGTCATCTCGCGTAGCTCCAGCATCATGGCGAGCTGTTCCGCCATGTCGTCCCCGGTCCCATCGGACTCCGGGTCCTGGAGCACGGTGAGCCGAGCCGTTCGCTCCTCGGAGCCCACACGCAGGCGGACTCGATAGCGCCCGGGAACCGCGAGGGGGCGGACCGTGCCCCCGTCCGGCGCGGGGCGCCATCCCGATTCGCCTGGCCGGACGTGGGCGTGCCGAAGCGCAGGCGTACGGAGACGCGGACGAGCGGACGGCGTATGGCTCAGGTCCCACACCACCCGGTTCAGGCCGCGGTGGGCGTCCCGCACCGGAAGCTCCCGGACGACCCCGCCGCGCTCGTCCTCGATCGAAATCGAGACCGGTCCATCCGGCGCTTGCCCTAGGTGGAAGTTCAGCGTGGCACCGTACTCGGGATTCTGGCCGGCCGTCGGGTCCCCGGGTTGACTGTTCGCGCCTTCACGACGGAGGAACCGGTACGCGGGCCGGGGCTCGAAGAGGTGGACGCGATCCGCCAGCACCTCGTCCGTGAGCTGCTGGAGCGGGGTGACATCGTCGAGGATCCAGAAGCCCCTGCCGTACGTGGCCACCACGAGATCGTCGAAGTGAGGCTGGATCGTGAGCCAGTGCGCCGGAGCGTGCGGAAGGTCACCCTGGATCGAGCTCCAGCGCCGACCCTCGTCGAACGAGGCGTACACGCCGTTCTCGGTCCCCAGGTACAGCAGTCCCTCGCGTACGGGGTCCTCACGCACGACGTGCACGTATCCGAGCACCGAGCGGGGCAAACCCGCGGCCAGCGAGCGCCAACTCGCGCCGTAGTCATCCGTGCGGTAGACGTACGGCTCCGGGTCGCCGAGCTGGTGCCGGTCGACCGTGAGATACGCCCTGCCCGGCTGGACGCGTGACGGCTCGATGTTGGAGATCGTCCCCATGGGAGGCAGGCCGGCGATCCCGCCCGTCACGTTCTCCCAGGTCCGTCCACCATCGCGGGTCACGTGAACGAGGCCGTCGTTGGAGCCGGCCCAGATCACTCCCGGCTCGAGCGGCGACTCCGCGATCGCGAACAGCACCGAGTAGTAGGTCGGGCTGACGTCCTCGGTGGTCAGGCCCCCGCTGGCTTGCTGACGGGACTTGTCGTTCGTCGTCAGGTCCGGGGAGATCACCTCCCAGCTCTGGCCCCCGTTCCGCGTCCTATGGACGTGCTGGCTACCCACGTAGACCGTCTCGTGGTCGTGTGGCGAGATGTGGATCGGAAACGTCCACTGGAACCGGTAGCGCAGCTCGGCCGCACCCCACCCCTCCGGGTTGTCGGGCCAGACGCTCACGGTCCGGGTGACGCCCGTGGAGAGCTCGTGGCGATCGAGGATCCCCTCGTAGCAGCCCGACCAGGCGACATCGTTGGTGACGGTGTCGGGCACCGCGAATCCCGACTCACAGCCCCCCACCGAGCGCCAGGCGCCGATCGGGATCGGGCCACCGGTCAACGTGTTGGACGGCCCCACGCTCGAGGGCCCGTCCTGTCGGTTGCCGTAGAGGTTGTACGGGACCGCGTTGTCGGTGAAGACGTGGTACATCTGGGCCGCCGGGAGCTGCGGGCGGTACCACGTCTCGCCGCGGTTGGTCGAGATGCTGATGCCGCCGTCGTGTCCCACGATCATCCGGTCGGGGAGCATCGGGTCGATCCACATGTCGTGGTTGTCCCCCCCGGCTCCCCCGCGCTCGACCGCGACGCCTCCGTCGAGCGAGCGCGTGTGCGCCGTGGACATGAAATGCACCTCGTCCCGGTCATCGGGAGCCACGGCCATGCGGGAGTAGTAGAGCGGGCGTTGGGCGAGGGCGTGGTCCGCGTTCACCATGCGCCACGAGCGTCCCCCGTCGTCGGAGCGCCAGAGCACGCCCTCGTGCTCCTCGAAGGGCTCGAAGGCCTCGTTCGAGCTCGTCTCGATCAGGGCGTAGATCCGGTCCGGATCGTCGGGCGTCACCCCCAGGCCGATCTTTCCCATCGTCCCGCGCGGCAGCCCGTTGCCCTCCAGCCGGGTCCACGTGTCACCGCCGTCGTCGGAGCGCCAGAGCCCGCTCTCCGGACCGCCGCTGACCCGGCCCCACGGCCGGATGATCATCTGCCAGGTTGCCGCGAACAGGATGCGCGGGTTGGAGGGGTTCATCGCGATGTCCACCGCGCCCGCGTTCTCACCGGCGAACAGGATGCGCTCCCAGCTCCGACCGCCGTCCCGCGTCCGGAAGACCCCCCGCTCCTGCTGGGGCCCGTACAGGTGACCCAGGGCCGCCACGAACACCACCTCCGGGTCCCGGGGATCGATGACGATACGGCCGACCCGACCGCTCGACTCCAGACCCATGTGACGCCAGGTCCGGCCGGCGTCGGTGGAGCGATAGACGCCATTGCCGATCGAGACGTTGGATCGAATGAACGCCTCTCCCGTCCCGGCCCAGAGTACGTTCGGGTCCGACGGGGCCAGCGCGAGGGCACCGATCGACTGGACGGGTTGCCCGTCGAAGATCGGCCGCCACGAGTGGCCGGCATCCTCGGACTTGAAGATCCCACCGGAGGCCGCCCCCACATAGTAGACGTTGGCATTGCCTGGCTCGCCGATGACGGCGCTGACCCGATTGCCGACAGGGCCTACGTACCGGTAGTCGAGGGTGGCGAAGGCATCGGCGGGGAGCGTCGCCAGGGTCTGCCCCGCGGCCGGCGTGGCCGCCAGGGCGAGGACGTGGATCAACCGGTCGGGGCGCAGGCGCATCGAAGCTCCTTGGGGTCGGCGGCGGACCGGGCAAGGTAGAGCGCCGGGTGGCGCACGGGAAAGCACACGTTCGCGGGTTTGAAGCATGCCCTTCCCAGCGGTTATGGTTTGCTGCCGACGGCGCCCGCTTCTCTCGCGCCCGAATGGGGCGCAACCGGACGGAGGGACCGAACATGGGTCGAATGGAGGCACGGGTAGACACGAAGGCGGGCCGGTCCGCGGAGCGATTGCCGGGGGCGCTGGTCTCCGCGGGAGCGGTGCTCGGGCTCCTGGTCGGCGTCCGTGGGGTCGTGGCGTGGGAGCCGGGCCGGCTGAAGGGGCTCCTCGCGCTTCCGGAGATCCCGAGAGAGTCACTCGGGCTCGACTGGTACGCATCGGTCAGGTGGCCCGCACAGCTCCAGGCCACGGGTGTCGAGAGGATCGCGTGGCTCGTGGCCGGGCTGCTTCTCGCCGGGGCCATGATCGGGCTGGTCGGCTCGCTCCTGCTCCTGTTCGAGGCCGGTGCCACGCGGCGCCGCGACGTGGCGCTGAGGGCGGCCGTCGGCGCGCCCCCGCACGTCCTGCTCCTGGTTCTCCTCCGCCGCATCCGCACGCTCGGGCTGGCTGCGTGTGGGCTGGGGCTGCTCCTCGGCCTGGCCCTGGGCGCGCTCATACGGGGCGCGTGGCCGGGGGCGCTCACGCCGATCCGCTGGGCCGACGCCCTCGGGGCGCTCCTGCCGTCGGTGACCTTCGTGCTCGTCGCCCTGGGGCTCTCGTACCTGTGGGCGGGGATCAGGATCGCGCGGGGCGCTGTGCTCGCGAACACCCTCATGGACGGGGGCCGGAGCACCGCGGGCCGGGGTGACGTGGCGCGACGCCGGGTCGTGCCGGCACTCCAGATGGGGATCGCCGGGTCCGTGGTGATCGGCGCCTCGGCGATGGTCGCGCCGCTAGTGACGCGCGGCGCGGTGGCGGCCGCGCCCTCCGAGCAGACGGTGGTGTTCTCCGTATCCCGGAACGCCCCTGTCCCGGCACGAGTCTGGATCGACACGCTGTCCCGGATCGGCGCACTGCCAGGCGTAGCGGTCGGGTCGGCGGCGACGCCCGGCGCGCTGGTCGGGCTCGGGCCACGGGCCTCCGCGCTGGCGGAGTGCGGGAACTGCATCCGCGGTCTCATGCTCGCCCCCTTCTGGGCCGCCCTGGCGGATCACCATGCGGTGGCGCCCGGCTACTTCGCCGCGGCGGGAATCCGCGTCGAGGAAGGACGAGACCTCGCCTCCACGGACGGTCCCGACGCCCCCCGGGTCGCGCTGGTGAACCGCGCCTTCGCGAATACGGCATTCGAGAGGGGGCAGCCCATCGGGAAGCGGGTGCGCCTGGGCCCGGGGTTGGACGATTGGTACACCGTGGTGGGGGTAGTCGAGGACTTCCATACCGCGGTGGTGGGCGGGGACGACCTCAGCCGTGCGGCGGTCTACGTGAGCCTGCTGCAGCGTCCGGCGGGGTCCGCTCAGGTCCTCGTCACCGGCTCGAGCGCCGCGGTCGACGAGGCCCGCGACGTCCTTCAAGCCCACGGGTTCGCGTCCGAGGAGCCCGTCTCGCTGGACGAGGTACGGGCTCAGGCCGCGGCTCCGCTGGGCTGGGCCGCACGGGTCGCCGCCCTCCTCTGTCTCGTGGCCCTCGCCCTGGCGGTGATCGGGGCACGGGCGACGGCGCTCCACATCACGAGGCGCCGCATCCGGGAGCTCGCGGTACGGCGCGCGCTCGGAGCCGACAACCGACGCATACTGGGCCATGTGCTCGGTGGCGCGGCGCGGAGCGCGGCGTGGGGCGCGGCGCTGGCGGCCCTGGGCGGCGCCTCGTTCGTGGCGCTGCTGCGCAAGGCGGTCGGGGGCGTCCCCGCGCCGGGCCCGGAGGTGTACCTGGCGGTGACGGGCCTCCTGGTCGGCGTCTCGCTCCTGGCGGCGCTGCGCGCCGGACGGGAAGCGCTCGAGGTGGAGCCCGCGGCCGCGATGGAATGACGAGGCGAGGGGTCGTTTCCCCTTCCGCCGCCGAAACGGCGTGCCGCGTTTCGTGAAACGAGCGTGCCGGGGAGGCCGCGCCGGTGGAAGGGGCTTTGCGCCGGCCGAGAACGCCCGGGAGCCGTGGCCTTTCCGGAACCCCTGGCTCCCTTCGCGGGTTTGAGCACGACGCTTGCCACAGGTCGTGCGTCGCACCCGCGGACCCATCGCCACAGGAGACCCGCATGATCATCAGGCGCCCTCCCGACATCGCGTCGTCCGAGATCACGCCCGAGCAGGTCTATGTCGACCGGCGCTCGTTCATCCGGCTGGCCGCAGCCGGGGCAGCCGGCGCGGCGATGACGCCCGGGTCGTTATCGGCGCTCGGCCGACCTTCCCGAGGACAACAGGTGCGCTTCGAGGACATGGAGTCCGAGCTGGGCGAACCGGTCAACTCGTACGAAGAGATTACCACGTACAACAACTTCTACGAGTTCGGGACCGGGAAGTCCGATCCCGCCCGCAACTCCGGCCCGTTCAAGCCGAAGCCGTGGACCGTGACCGTCGAGGGTCACGTCGCCAAGCCCGGCGAGTATCATCTCGAGGATTTCCTCGCGCCCTACAAGCTGGAGGACCGCGTATACCGCATGCGGTGCGTCGAGGCGTGGTCGGTGGTCGTGCCCTGGCGTGGCTTTCCGCTGGCCGACCTGGTGAAGCGCGTCGAGCCTACGGGAAGCGCCAAGTTCCTGGAGCTCACCACGGTCGTTCGACCGGATGAGATGGTCGGCCAGAGGTACCGCGTCCTCGAGTGGCCCTATCTCGAGGGGCTGCGCATCGACGAGGCCACGAACCCTCTGGCGCTCCTGGTCACAGGCGTCTACGGCCGGGATCTGCCCAATCAGAACGGCGCGCCCCTGCGCCTGATCGTGCCCTGGAAGTACGGCTTCAAGGGCGTCAAGTCGATCGTGAAGATCCGCTTCGTCGAGGAGATGCCGCGCAACACGTGGTGGGCCATGAACGCGCGGGAGTACGGCTTCTTCGCGAACGTCAACCCGGAGGTCTCCCACCCGCGCTGGAGCCAGGCCCACGAGCGCCGGCTCGGCGAGCTGAGGCGCCGTGAGACGCTGATGTTCAACGGCTACGGGGAGCAGGTCGCGCACATGTACGCGGGCATGGACCTGCACAAGTGGTTCTGACCGAGGGATTTGCCTGGTGGCCGCCTCGAGGAGGATCGTCCTCGGCCTGAAGGTCGTCCTGTGGCTCTCGGCCCTGGCGCCGGCGGCGTGGTGTGCGGCCGGGTACTTCTTCGATTGGCTGGGTGCCAACCCCATCGAGAAGCTCACGCACGTCACCGGCATGACGGCGCTGGTCCTGCTGCTCGTGACGCTGGCCGTGACGCCGTTCCGGCGGGTGACGGGCTGGAATCCGGTGATCCAGCTTCGCAGGCCGCTCGGCCTCTTCGCATTCTTCTACGTCTGCCTCCACTTCTCGATCTGGATGGTGCTGGATCTGGGCTTCCGGCTGGACTGGGTGTGGGACGACATCAAGGAGCGCCCGTACATCACGGTGGGATTCACGGGCTTCCTGATCCTGATCCCTCTGGCGGCCACGTCCACCCGAGGATGGATCCGGCGCCTCGGCAAGCGATGGACCAAGCTCCACCGGGGCATCTACCTGGCCGCGTCGCTCGGGGTGATCCACTACTACTGGCTCGTCAAGGCGGACGTGCGCCTCCCCCTCCGGCTCGGGGCAATTCTCGCGGTCCTGTTGGCCATGCGCGTCGCCTTCTGGTGGTCGAAGCGACGCGAGAAGGTGCGGCGCGCCGCGGTCCCCGCCGCCTCCGCCGCCGCGCGCTGAGCCG
This sequence comes from Gemmatimonadota bacterium, assembly GCA_003248075.1. Lineage (GTDB taxonomy): Bacteria > Gemmatimonadota > Gemmatimonadetes > Longimicrobiales > Gaopeijiaceae > SZUA-318. The sequence goes on from QJYK01000237.1 coordinate 11,273, forward strand.
GCGCCTCGCTTGCGTCGGTGGGTGCCGTCGACCGATCCTCCTCATAGCGCGAGGAGGCGGACAGGATGCGCGATGCTCAGGGGCCGGAGCCCGACGCTGGCGTTGTGAGGCGGCTGATGGCCGAGCTCAGGCGCCGTCGTGTCGTGCGCACACTGTTCTGGTACGTCGGAGTCAGCGTCGCGGTCGTGGAGGGGGCAGAAGCGTTCACGCAGCCCCTGGGCCTCCCGGGGGGCGCGGTGAGGGTGCTCGCGATCCTCGCGGTCGCCGGGCTGCCACTCATGCTCGCCCTGGCCTGGGCCTACGAATTGTCCCCGGACGCGGCGGCGTCCGTCCCGATGCCGACTTCGACGGGTCGCCAGGTTCTGGTCAGCGTGGCCGTGATGATCTCCGTCGCCACCGTCGCGGTCCTCTGGTCCTGGACCAGCTCCGGCAGGACGCCCTCGTCGGTTCCCGCCGACGCGAGCACCATGCGACTCGCCGTCCTGCCGCTGGACGCCCGAGGCACCGCCGGCGACCTCGGCCCCCTCGCGGATTATCTGCATGGGCGGCTCATCGAGGGGCTCAGCGCGGTGAGCCGGACCGCCGACCGCGAAGACCACCTGCGGGTGATCTCCCGTGCGGGCGTGCTTCCCTTCGTGGAGGCGCGCGTGCGCCTGGACAGCCTCGCGCGCGCGCTCGACGTGGGACTGATCGTCGGAGGCTCCATCGAGTCGAGTACGGGAGGCTATCGGGTCCATGTCGAGCTGATCGATCCCATGAGTGGCGAGGTGCTGGGGGACACGACCCGGATCGTCGCGGTGGACGAGGAAGCCGGGCTGGTGGACGAGCTGTCCGACGCGGCGCTCCAGCTGCTGCGCCGCCAGATCGGGAGCCTCATCGAGGAGAGACAGCGGCGCTCGGGGACCCAGAGCCGCGAGGCGTTCCGCCTGGTCGTCGAAGGCGAGCGGGCCAGCGCCGAGTCGTTTCGGGCGCTGCGAGCCCGGAACCTGGAGGGCGCCAGAAACGCCCTCGAGTTCGCTGACTCGGTGTATGCCCGGGCGGAGGCTCTCGACCCCCGATGGGTGGAGCCGATCGCACGTCGGGGGTGGTTGGCGGACCATTGGGCCCGACTCGAAGCCGCGGAGGGAAGGCCGAGATCACGAGCCGTCTACGAGAGCGGGCTCGCACACGCGGAGAGGGCGCTGTCCTTACGCGCCGGTGACTACACGGCGCTCCAGCTGCGCGGGTTCATCCGCTCGGTCCTGGCCGACCTTACCAGCGATCCCGACTCCCTCGCCCGGCTCCGGACGAACGCGGAAGCGGACCTTCGAGCAGCCGTGCGGCTGAATCCCCTGCCCGCGACCGCATTGAGGCGCCTGAGTGAGCTCCTTGCTGGGGAGGGCCGTCTGGAGGAGGCCCTCGAGATCGGCGAGCGATCCTATCTGGAGGACCCGTACCAGGAAACAACGCCCCAAAGCGTCTTCCGGCTCTTCGAGTACTCCCTGCGCTTGGGCCGGGACAGCACGTCCGCGAGATGGTGCGGCCAAGGGGCGACCATCTTTCCCACGGCGATGTTCGAGGACTGCCGTTTGAGCCTGATGGCCTGGACCGATCTGCAGCCACCCTCCCCCGATTCGGCCTGGGCGTCCGTGGCGCGGGAACTCGACGCGTACCCGCAGCCACTGCACCGCCGACTCGAGCCCCGGCTGCTGGGGATGGTGGCGGCCGTCCTGGCCAGGGCCGGCCGGCCGGACAGCGCGAGGGCCGTGGTGGTGCGCGCGGAGGCTACCGACCCCGCGACGAGCGGCATGGCCCTCACCGCCGCGGGCGTCCACCTCCTGCTCGGGGACACGGCGGCTGCCCTCACGCGGGTGGAGTCACTGCTCGACGCCAACCCGTCCATGCGGGACGTCCTTCCGGGGGCTCCCGAGCTGCGCGGCCTCCGGGGGAACCCCTCCTTCCTCGCGCTGCTCGGCGAGCGGAATCGCTAGGCCTCTCCGCACTGCCAGCCCGACCCCGTCCACCAACACAGATCGTCACCCGGCGCGTCGTCGACGTCCACCCCGTCGCACGTGGGCGGGCTCGTCGTGGGAGGGGCCTTCGAGCCGTGCTTGTGGGCGGCTTTCTTATCCACCTCCGTGTCCGTCCACGACAGGGCGCCGACGAGGTCGATGTCGATCCACTCGATGTGGATTTCATTGCTTCCGCCGACGCAGTAGGCGATGCCCACGCCGACCATCCGGCGCGAGGTGGCCTTCGGCTTCGGGTGGTTCGTCATGGTGGCACTCCTTGAGGCGGTGGACGGTGGCCCGGGGGACCCCTACGGTGGTGGACAGGCCGGGAGTAGGCCAGGGTTTTCCCTACAGGAGGTCTGGGCTGCGCGGCCTTGAACCGCCGACTCCGTTTCGGTAGGGTCAACGTAGCGGTCGTCCCTCCCCGGCCGGACCCTCCGGGAGCGGACCTTTCGTGCCCTTGCGCACGCTCAGCACGCGCATCGCCGTACCGGCCGGGTTCTTCGCGCTCGTGAGCGCGGGGGCGCTGTCCTTCGTGCTTATCCGCACGCAGCGTGAAAACGCCCTCGAAGAGGCCGTCCTCGGCTCCGAGCGAATCGGCGAGACCCTGCTGCTGGCGATCGAGCACGAAATGCGCATCAACGCGCGCGATGCGGTGCGCGAGATCGTCGAATCGGTGGGGCGCCAGGAGGGCGTCCAGAGGATCCGGCTCTTCAACAAGGACGGCCGGATCTCCTTCTCGTCCGACTCCGCGGAGGTGGGCGAGTGGGTCGACCCCAAGGCGGAGGCCTGCGTCTCGTGCCACACGGGTGAGACGCCGTCGATGCCCAGCGACGCCGCCCCGCTCACACGGACCTTCCAGGACCCCGACGGACACACGATCCTCGGCACGATGCGGGTGATCCCGAACGCCCGGGGCTGTCAGGGCGCGCACTGCCACGCGGGCATCGCGGCGCAGAGCGTCCTGGGGGTGCTCGACGTCACGGTCTCGCTCGAGCCGGCCGAGGCCCGGCTCGAAGCCGCGAGCTGGAACGCGCTGCTGCTCTCGCTCCTGGCCGTGGCGGCGATCACGGGAACCCTGTATGCGATCATCGCGCGCGCGATCCGCCGGCCCCTGGACACCGTGGTGGCGGCGACCCGACGGGTCGTTGCCGGCGGGTCGGGCGTGCCGATTCCCCGGGGATCGGCCCCGGAGATCGGAATCCTGGCGCGCGCCTTCAACGAGATGGTGGAGTCGCTCAACAGCTCGAAGAGCCGTCTGGAGGAGTGGGCGAGCTCGCTCGAGGACAAGGTCGCCGAAAAGGCGGACGAGCTGCGAGACGCGCGCTTCCAGATCGTGCAGGCGGAAAAGCTGTCATCGGTCGGCCTGGTGGCGGCCGGCATCGCGCACGAGCTCAACAGCCCCCTGATGGCCATCATCACCTACTCGCATCTGGTGCGCCGTCATCTCCCGCCGGCGGATCCGGCACAGGAGGACCTTCAGCTCATCGAGGGCGAGGCCAACAGGTGCGCCGCGATCATCCGACAGCTCCTCGACTACGCACGAAAGCAACGTCAGGACGCGCCCACCGAGCCCTGCCCGGTGGGGCGGGCTATCCACGGCGCGTTGGACCTCCTCAAGGTCGAGCTCCGCAACGGTGGGGTGGAGGTCACCACCCATATCCCGGACGGGCTGCCCGTTGTCCAAGCGAACCCCGTGCAGCTGATGCAGGTCTTCGTGAACCTGTTCATGAACGCACTGCATGCCATGCCGAAAGGGGGAGCCCTGGACATCGCGGCCGACGTGGTTCGGCGCACCGACGTCGGCGAACTGAACCTCCCGCCCCATGAGTCGACCCACCTCGTGCGCACGGTCGTGCGGGACGAGGGAACCGGCATCCCCGCGGAAGCGCTTTCACGGGTCTTCGATCCGTTCTTCACCACCAAGCCGGTGGGTAAGGGATCCGGGCTCGGCCTATCCGTCTCCCTGGGGATCGTGCGCGGGTGTCGCGGGACGATCCTCGCAACGAGCGACGGCGACCACGGGGCGACGTTCACGGTTCTGCTTCCCGTATCCGGGTCCGCAACGGACGGTCATGATGGATGAACAAAGGGACTGGGCGACACCGCCCCGGGTGCTCGCCGTCGACGACGAGCCGGTCGTGTGCGAGAGCATCCGCCGCGTGCTCACCGAGGAGGGGTACGAGGTCGTCACGACGACCGATCCCCGTCAGGCGATCGAGCTTCTCCGTCGCGACGGCCTCGACCTGCTGCTCCTGGACATCAAGATGCCCGAGATGGACGGCCTCGAGGTCCTGCGCATCGCTCGAGACGTCTCGCCGGAGACCGAGGTACTGATCGTCACGGGATACGCGACGATCGAGACCGCGGTCGAGGCCATCAAGCTCGGTGCCTTCGACTACCTGGAGAAGCCGGTAAGCCCACCTGCCCTGCTCGTGGCCACGGCGCGGGCGCTCGAGCGGCGGACGCTCGTGAACCTGACCCGTCGGCTCCGTTCGGAGCTGGAGACCCGCCACCGCATCGGCAACGTGGTGTGCTCGTCGGCCCGCATGCGCGAGGTCATGCGTGCAGTCACCCGCGTGGCCCCGACGAACAGCACGGTGCTACTCGTGGGCGAGACCGGGACGGGAAAGGAGGTCATCGCCAGGGCCATCCATTACAACAGCTCCCGCAAGGACGGCCCCTTCGTGGTCGCCGACTGCTCCTCCCTGAGCGAGTCGCTCCTCGAGTCGGAGCTGTTCGGCCACGTCCGCGGGGCCTTCACCGGAGCGGTCAGGGACCGGCGCGGACTCGCGGAGACGGCGCGCGGCGGCACACTCTTCCTGGACGAGATCGCGACGATCAGCCCCCAGGTCCAGGGCAGCCTGCTGAGGCTGCTCCAGGAGCACGAGATCCGGCCCGTGGGGTCCGATCGGGCCGTCTCCGTGGATGTGCGGCTGGTCGCGGCGACCAACCGCGACCTCACCGAGCTCATCCGCGAGGGCGTGTTCCGCGAGGATCTCTACTATCGGCTCAGCGTATTCACGATCCGGCTACCGCCCCTTCGCGAGCGTCGCGAGGAGATCCCGCTCCTCGCTCACCACTTCGTCGCGTCCTTCTCCGAGGAGTTCGGCAAGCCCATCGAGGCCATCACGCCGTCCGCGATGGCCTACCTCGAGGGGCGTGACTGGCCGGGGAACGTCCGCGAGCTCCGTCACGCGATCGAACGCGCGGTCCTGCTGGCGGAACGCGCCACGATCGACCTGTCGTCGTTGACCACCGACATCGATGGGTCCAACGGCCGGGACGAGGTCCCGGATGACGCCGAGGGGCTGGCCCGGATCAAGCAGGAGCTTCGGGCCCGGGCGGTCGACGAGGTGGAGCGCAAGTTCGTCCTGAAGGCGCTGGAGCGGGCTGGCTGGAACGTCTCTCAGGCCGCCCGCGACGTGGGGATGGCCCGCCCGAATCTGCATGCGATGATGCGCAAGCACGGGATCCGGGGCTCATCCGGGGACGGTGGCCCCGACGAGGATGCGGAGCCTGGAGCCGCGGCGACGTGACCTCGGGCCCTGTATACCGGACGCATACACACTCCCGGCGAGGCAGCGGAAGGCCCGGAGGCGTTGGGGGACACGGCTTCTGCGGGACCGGAGACCACCCCTCCGACGGCGGACCCCTCAAGGGTGTATGCGTCGCCATGACACCCGACCCCCCGCTCGGCTCGCAGCGCGGCGAGGTCAGTGAACGTAAGTCGATACAATACAAAGCATTACGAGATCAGCCATCGTCGGCGGGCTTCGGGCACGCCGATTGCCTTTCCTCCGATGCGGACGCCGGCGGGCACGTGGCCTCGGCGGCGGTCCCCGAGGGAAGGAGGAGCGAGGGTGAACGCTCGCGACGCAGGGTCGACCGTGCTGCTCTCCGACGAGGAGCGCGGCAAGGCGCTGGCCGATCGGCTCGCGGGACGCGCCTTGGCGGCCGACCGGTATGGGAGTGTCGGCGATCTCATCCGCCACCGACCGCTGTCGAGCGTCGGTGTGCTCGCGCTCCTCTGTCGACCCCGCCCCTCGGGGCTCGTCCTGGTCACGCTGGGGCGCATGAGCGTCGAGTATCCGACGATCCAGAAGATCGTCCTGCTCGACGATCCGCTCCCGCTTCCGATCGCCGAGTACCTCACCGCATGCGGTGTGGACATCGTGCACGCCGGTGCCCCGGACGAGGATCTGGATCGCCTCGCTTCGGCCATCGAGAACCTACGCGAGAGAAAGCGCTGGATCGCTTCCTGACCCCAGGGCGGGGATCGACCGCATCGGCGCCGAGGGAGGTGTAACCATGGACGCGCACAAGAAGGTGCTGTTCGTGGATGACGAGGAAGGCGTTCGGAGGAGCTGGGACCGGTACCTGTCGCTGGCCGGCTTCGACGTCACGACCGCCGCGGACGGAGAGACCGCGATCGACCGGCTCAGCGAGGAGCCCGTCGACGTGGTGGTTTCCGACCTGAAGATGCCCGGGATGGACGGGGTGAAGCTCCTCGAGTGGATCAACCAGTCCCGGCCGGACACGCAGTTCATCCTCCTGACCGGCTACGGCAACGAGGAGGTCGAGCGGAAGGTCCGCGCACTGGGCGCGTTCGACTATCTGAACAAGCCGATCAGCCCGGAGGCGCTCTCCGGGGTGGTGACCGCCGCCTCGATCCTCGCCGCCCGCAAGCCGGCCCCGGCCGCTCCCGAGGAGACGCCGGAAGTGGATTTCGAGCGCGCGTTGGAGCCGGCGTCCGTCGAGGCCGGGCAGGCGTCCCTGGCGGCGACCGAAGCACCCCGGGCCAAGGGGCGCGTCCGGAGGTCGATGGAGGTGGTCGGGGGCCTGGTGTTGGCGCCTCTCGTGGGGCTCGCGTTCGTGGTCTTCCTCCCGATCGTGGGCTTCGGAGCCCTGCTGTGGACCGTGGGCGAGAAGGGGTGGGAGATGGTCAGGGCGGCTCCGGCACATCGGGAGTCCTAGCAGGGAGACGGACATGCGCACGTGGCTCATCGCAGGGTTGGCGACCGTCCTGGCTGCGTCCGCTCCGGAGGGCGCGGCGGGGCAGGACGCCGACCGGGTCCTGGCCGTGTGCCAGGACTGCCATCGAGGCGTCGGGCAGGACCGAGTGCGGGCCCTGAGCCATGCGGACTCGATCTCGTGCCGGTCCTGCCACCACGTCGGGCTCACGAACGACCCCGTGATCGCCCGCGCGAACCGCCTCGAGGCGTGCGTGTCCTGTCACGAGGGCCTCGAGTCCCGGCACCGCGCGGTCGCCGGTGAGGGGGCCCCGGCGTGTACGGTCTGTCACGCGATCCACGGCGATCCGCCGCTGCCCGAGGGCACCGCGCCCATCGGGGATCGCTGCGCCGGGTGTCACGTGGAGCCCCACCAGCCTCATGCGGCCGGTGCAGCCGACCCCGCCGCGTGCACGGACTGCCACGTGGAGCATACGGGCGACGGAGCCGGGGTAGACTCCCTCTCGGGGTCATGTTCCCGCTGTCATGCCGAGGCCCACCCGATCCATGCGTCCGTGGCCGAGCTCCAGGATTGCACGGTGTGCCACGAGGTGGCGGCCCCGGCCGGGGAGGTCCCGAGGAGCGTTCCTGAATCGGCTTGCCTGCGTTGTCATGTGGGCACGCCGACGGCGCACGCCGGGATCTCGCCCCCTCCGCGGTGTGTCGAATGTCACGACTTTTCCGTCCCTGCGCGGGGAATCGCGCCTCCCGATCCCGAACCGCCCGGCTTCCTTTGCGGAGCCTGCCATGAGGCGGAGCTCGGCGCCCTTCTGGCCGGCGGCCACGGGGGCTCGAGCACGGCCGGGGATGCGCCGACCTGCGCCTCGTGCCACGAGCTCCACGATCCCGGAGACACCCGGGCGGATGTTCGTCGGCGCGCAGTCCAGGAGACCATGCGTTGCATCGGCTGCCACGAGTCGGAAGCCGTCGTGGGTCCCTATGCGCTCACGCCCTTCGTGGGAGCTTCCTACGCCGACGACTTCCACGGGGCCACGGTGCGCTTCCTGGCCGCCGAGGACGCCGATACCTCCGAGGCGGACGTGCTGCTCTGCTCCGACTGCCACGGCGCGCACGACGTCCGAGTCCTCGAACGCGCCGAGATCGCCCCGGTCTGCGCACGCTGCCACGCTGACGCGGGCGACAGGCTGGCCAGCGCGTGGCTGGGTCACAGGCCCGTGGGACCCCGGAACGCCACGCTCGTGTGGCTCGTGCGTGTCTTCTACCTCTTCCTCATCCCGTTCATGCTGGGCGGGCTCCTCCTCAACATCGCCTTCCACCTCGTGGATCAGAGGAGGAGGGGCGCCAGGGTTCGCGACAGCGAGGGACTGCGCAGGCTGTTGGATCGTCTCCGCGGGAGGGCGGTTCCGTCGCTCGAGACGGTCTTGCGCTTCACGCGCCTCGAGCGCGCGGAGCACGCGGGCGCCATGGCGACGTTCATCCTCCTCGTGCTGACCGGGCTCCCCCAGACCCGACCCGACCTCCCCCTTGCCCGCGGCATCATCGGGCTCTTCGGGGGCATCTGGAACACCAGGCTGATCCACCGCATCGTCGGCTTCACCTTCGTGGCCCTCATGGTGGTCCACGTGACGCGCGCCGTGGTCGCCGCCGTACGACGGCGGAGGCTCCCCGCGATGGTACCCGTGCGGAAGGACTTCGCGGACGTGCTCCAGACGTTCCGCCACTACCTCTTCCGCGCCCCGCTCCCCCGCGTCGCCAAGTTCGATTTCTCCCAGAAGTTCGAGTATTGGGGGCTCTTCCTGGGCGGCCTGGTGATGAGCGGCACCGGCATCGCGCTCGTCTTCCCCGAGCTGGTCACGCAGGTCCTGCCGGGCGTGGTCCTGGCGGCCCTCAGGGTCATGCACGGCCTCGAGGCGACCTTCGCCGTGCTCGTGATCGTGCTCTGGCACTCCTACGGCGTGGTCCTCAGGCCCGAGATCTTCCCTCTCGACACGTCGATCTTCACAGGAAGGATGGACGTGCGCAGACTCGAGCACGAGCACGAGCTCGAGTACGAGCGGCTCTATCCCGGAGCGGGCGAGCGTTGAAGCGCGACGCGAGGCCGTGGCGGCCGGGTGGTCCCCGACCCGCCGATTAATCGTCCCGTAAGCGCCCGCCGCCATCCTTTTCCCGGTCGGCGGTCCCGGCGCATCCGAGATGAAATGCTCGAGGGTCGCGCTCCGGGAGGCGAGCCTCCGGATGCGGGGCTCGCCGAGCCGACGATGAGACACCACCTGCTCCGGAAGAGGATTCCTGAAATGCACACATACTCGGCGTCACCTGCGCAGTGGCTGCTCTGGGCGCTTCTCGCTCTCGGGGTCGGGGGATCCGCTCCCGCCTCGGCCCAGGAAAGCGTCGTGGCGGGCGATCGCGTACGCTTGACCCTTCCCTGTGACTCCGTCCCAGATGCATCCGTGCGACGGCCCGCGCCGTGCACCAGGGAGGGGACGGTGGCCCGCCTCACGTCCGAGAGGGTGGAGCTGCTCGTCGACGGGGGCGCCGAAGCCTACGAGCTGGCTGCGCTCAGCGGCCTGGCCGTCCGCAGGGTACAGGCGCCTGGCTGGAAGGTCCCCGCGGCGTCCGGGGTCATCTTGGGGGGAGTAGGGACCTACGCGCTGCTCCACTCGGGAGGGTCCACGAGCCGATGCGACCGCTCGAGCAACCAGGACGCGATGAGCAGTCGCGAATGCGCGGGCCTGACGGTGTTGGGCGGCCTGGGTGGCGCCGGCCTCGGCTTTCTGGTATCCCGGCTCCTTCGGACGGAGCGGTGGATCTCCGTTCCGGTGGGACGGATCGACGTGACCGTGGGGTGGCGTCGATGATCGCGCGGCGAGGCATCGCGCCGCGATCGGGCGCGCGAGGGTCCGCGGGTGCGATGATCCTGCTGGCCCTGACCGCGTGTGCCGGAGCGACGCTCGGCAGCGGGGTCGGAGACGCCTTCCTGGGCCATCCGCCCTATTACGCAGGGTCGACGGCGCGGGCGAGCTCGAGCACGGAGACCGGCCACCTCCCGATCGCGTATCAGCGCGGTGGGGCGCAGGCCCCGATCTTCGACCCGTCCCTGACGGACGACATGATCGCGCTGCTCGCGGAGATGAACGCCTACCTCGACTCTCTGGGAACGTCGAAGCGGCTCGTGGAAGGAGGGAAGGTCTCCGCCGTGGCCCATGCCGCGACGACCCGGCCACCCGATGTCCAGTTCGGATGCGTCACCCGTTCGGGGGATGCGGATGACGACTGCGCGCTGGACGGCGACTCGGTCCTCGGTCGGGATCAGCTGCGGATGCGGCTGGCGGTGGGTCGGCCCTCCGGGGAGTGGACGCTCTGGATCGATCAGGTCATGGCCGATCAGGGGGTCGACCGTGTGCTGGTCATCACGCTCGAAGTCGGCTGGTATCTCGTTCGCCAGCGCGGTTTCCTGGGCCACAAGGAGCTGGAGCTGGGCACCTCCCATGTGGCGCAGCTCCCCTGGCTCACGTCATTGGAGACGCCGGTGGCGGTCCTGCAGCTCACCGGAGCCTTGGTCGGACCCGGAGGCAAGGCGCTGCGCATCGGAGCGGAGGGGCTCCTGGCCCGTCGCACCGGCTTGGAGATCAGTGCCCTCGGTGCCCAGGCGTTGATCTCCGACGACGACGTGCGGCAGCTCCGGTCGGCCCGGCGGGAGGATCTGGCGGACGAGCCGCTGGTTTGGCGCGCCGGACTCCGGGCCCTGGTCTCGGGGCTCCTCGAACCGCCGCGTCGATGAGGATCGTCCCGGGGATCGCAACGGCCGGGGTCCGGCCCCTCACTCCAGATCGCCTTCTCCCCATTCCTGGACGTCCTGCAGCGCCCGCGCGGTCTCCCGGAGCCGGCTGATCGCTTCGCGGTCCTCACCGTCGATGGCGACGAGCAGGGCCGGCACGTCCTCGAGCGGCGCCGTCATGCCGACCATGGCGCCCTCCATGAACATGTGGACGGCGTGCAGGTCCGAATGGGCAAACCCCGAGGAACCCCTCACGACACCATTCCTTCGCCGGGCCTGATCGCGCGCGGCCATCGCCGCCGCCATTCCCAGAAAGCGGAGGTCGGCGCTCCCGTCGTCATTCTGCATGGCTCCCCACCTCGACGTCCCTAGTGGAACCGCCTCGCACACCGTGGCCCGCCTTTCCTGCCAGCCGGCTCAAGACCGCGTCCGGGTCCCGTTTCGGCACCCTCGGACCGTTCTCTGTACACCCCCACGGAGGAAAGTTGCGTTTGTGCAACAGTGTGGCAGTGTTGCACTATTGCGCTGCCGAGACAAGGTCCCACAATGACGTACGAAATCAAGCCAGTCCCCCCAGGCCGGCCACCGGCAGAAGGAGCTCACCATGCAGCGGATCCAGGCGTTCTGGTCCGACGAGTCCGGACAGGGTCTCACCGAGTATGCGGCGATCATCGCGCTCGTCTCGATCGGTCTGATGCTCGTGCTCATCGCGTTCCGCAACGAGCTGGGCCGGATCTACAACGCGATCACGGCCGAGCTGCGCAGTCAGACCGGCAGCATCAACCAGTATCAGCCCGGGCCCTGATCGGTGGTCTCAGGGGGCCGACATCGCCGCGTCGGGCCCCCCCAGCGGGAGCACGTGGGCGGGAGGGTCAGGTCAGCCTCCCCATCCCGACCGGCCTCCTGCGGACCCGTCTGAACCTTGGGCGGAGTCGCGGCGGTCGACGGTCGCTACGATCGCAAGGCGGAGGGCCTCACGAGGCGCCTCCACCGAATCCATGTAAGTGATTCTGTTACAACCAGTGCCGGGGGTGGGATTCGAACCCACACGGGATTGCTCCCAGGGATCTTGAGTTCGGCCAACCCACTGCCGTAAGGCGGCACCACGGGGCACATACGCGCACGCGTTCGACGCCGCGACCGGCGAAGAGCTGTGGAGCGCGGATCTTCCGGGGCGTGGTTACGCGAACCCGATGAGCTACGCGACGTCTGACGGGCGGCAGTACGCGGTGATCGCCAACGTGGTGGGCGGGACGGTGGGACGTTGGTCGCGTTCGCGCCTGCCGAGGCAGCTCTAGCGCCCCCTGCTGAGCGCGTTCGTGATCACGAAGCGCTCGGCGCTCGAGACCCCTCCGCCGGTACCTCCTTGCGAGGCGCCACGGACGAAGACGAAGCGCTCGCCGTCCGGGTGAACGTCCCATACCGTCGCCGAGGCCACTCGCGCGAAGTCACCGTGCGAGAAGAGCTCGGTGAACTCGCCCGGTTCGACGACGTCTTCGCTGGGGAGCACCTCCACCGCGATGACCATTCCCGACGCGTAGTCCCGAAAGAAGAGCTCCCGCCGTCCCAACTCCAGCGCGGCTCCCTACCACCTTCGGCGGAGATCTTCACTCGTGGCCCGAGGTCCGGGAACGATTGTACGTACACCTGGTCGTCGCCGTCGTCCTCTCCCACGTACGCCAACCAGCGCCCGTCCGGCGAGATCGCCGGGCTGAATTCCGGGAAGTTGCTGCCCAGGAGAATCCGCTCTTCCCCACCGTCGACCTCGCGTACCCACAGCTTCGAGCCTCCGGTCATGCCCGGATTGGTGCCCCAAATGAGCCAATCGCCGGTTCGAGACATCTGGGGGGTCCGTCCCTCGTGTTCGATGATCCGCTCCGGCGTCCCGGTGCCGTCGCGCCGCACCATGTACCCGTGGAGCTCGCCCCCCTCGTCGCGCTGGAAGAGGATCGACGATCCGTCGGCCGACCAGGACGGGAACATGTTCTCGCCCTCGAACGTCACCCGTGTCGGCACGCTCCGTTGGAGGTCCCACACCCAGATGTCGGAAGCCTCGTCCGGCGTCGCCACGGTGAACGCGAGATAGCGCCCGTCGGGCGAAAACCTCGGCACGGTGGCGCTGCGGCCGACGTCGAGCACCTCCGCCCGCCCCGCGCGATCCAGGATGACGAGATGCGCTCCCTCGCCCACCTTGGAATGCTGTTCGCCGGACACCCTAAGCAAGAACTTCAGGTATTCTTCCCAGTCGGCTGTACTACGAATCGACTCTGGAGCCCGCTCCAACTTGCGCCGTGAATCCAGCTGACTCGTTGTCCTGCACCGAGTGCCGGGGGTGGGACTCGAACCCACATGGGATTGCTCCCAGGGGATTTTAAGTCCCCTGCGTCTACCATTCCGCCACCCCGGCCGGGCGCGGACCCGAGTCGGCCTCGAAAAGCCGCCCGATCCTGAGTGACGGTACGGCCCGCGCGTCGGGGGGTGCAAGCACCGCGCGAGGCCGAGCCGCCGTTACCGGCGCCTCGGGGCATCCCTTTCCCTGTCCCCAGCCCCGCCCTAGTCTCCTCGCCGTTCCCGACGCTGTCCCAGGCCGCCATAGCGCTGAGAGGATTCGGTGAGGATCTCCGCACCCCGCTGGCTGATCGCCACTCTGGCCCTGCTCCCGACCCTCGGTGCCCCGGTGTCCGCCCCGGCCCAGGTCGACTCCACCCTCTTCCAGTCGATGCACTACCGGAACATCGGTCCGTTCCGGGGCGGACGCGTGACGACGGTGACCGGCGTGCGCGGAGAGCCGTTCACGTTCTACATGGGCGCGACGGGCGGCGGCGTCTGGAAGACCACGGACGCAGGCACGACGTGGCACAACATCTCGGACGGGTACTTCAACACGACCGGGATCGGCTCGGTGGTCGTCGCGGCGTCCGATCCCAACATCCTCTACGTGGGCACCGGCGAGTCTCCGGTGCGCGGCGTGAAGACCTCCCACGGAGACGGCGTCTACAAGTCCACGGACGCGGGCAAGACGTGGACGCACCTCGGCCTCGAGGCGACGCGCCACACGGGGCAGATCCTCGTACATCCGCGCAACCCGGATCGCGTGTGGGTCGGCGCGCAGGGGAACCCCTACGGACCCAACCCGGAGCGCGGCGTCTACCGCTCCGACGACGGCGGCAAGACGTGGGACATGGTTCTGTTCGTGAACGACTCGTCCGGCATCGTCGACATGAGCATGGACGCCCACAACCCCAACGTGATCATGGCCACGTCCTGGGAGTTCCGGCGCCGCCCCTGGGTCGTGAAGAGCGGCGGACCCGGAAGCAAGGTGTGGAAATCCACCGACGGCGGCGACACCTGGAAGGAGATCACCGCGGGCCTCCCCGACCTCAAGGGGAAGATGGGCGTCGCGATCTCGCCGGCAGACCCGAACGTCGTGTACCTCGCGATCGAGGCGCGCGGAACGCAGGGCGGCGTGTACCGCTCCGACGACGCCGGCGAGACGTTCCGCCAGACGTCCAACGACCCGACGACGTACGCGCGAGCGTGGTACTACATGCACATCATCGCGGACCCGGTCGACCCCGACGAGGTGTGGGTCATGAACTCGGGCGCAATGAAGTCGATCGACGGTGGCAAGACGTACAGCCGCATCCCCGACAGCCACGTCGACCATCATGCGCTTTGGATCAACCCGGACGACACCGACATCATGATCAACGGCAACGACGGCGGGGCGTCGGTGACCGTCAACGGCGGGCAAACGTGGTCGACACTGCTCAACCAGCCCACCGCACAGATGTACCGGGTGATGACCGACAACCTGTACCCGTACAAGGTCTACTCCGGGCAGCAGGACGCGAGCGGCATCGTGATCGCGAGCCAGACGCTCGGCGGCGGCATCGGCGAGCACGATTGGCAAACGATCCGCTCGGGTGAGTCGGCCACCGTCGGCCTCGACCCCGACAACCCGCGCTACGTCTACAGCACCTTCTTCGCCTCGTACCTGGGCGAGTGGGACGCCGAGACTTGGAACTACCGCATGATCCGCCCCTACCCCGAGCGGGTCACCGGCGAGCAGCCGCAGAACCTCAAGTACCGGGCCAACTGGAACGGCCCCGTGTTCGTCTCCCCCCACGACCCGTCCGTGATCTACTACGGCTCGCAGTACCTGATGAAGTCCACGGACCGCGGCCGCCACTGGGAGGTCGTCAGCGAAGACCTCACCCGCAACGACAAGGACCACCAGGGCCCGGGCGGCTATCCGATCTCGAACGAGCAGATCACCGCGGAGAGCTACAACGACGTTTTCAACATCGAGGAGTCGCCGCTCCAGGAGGGGCTGATCTGGGTCGGATCAGACGATGGGCTCGTGCACGTCACGCGCGACGGCGGAGCGACGTGGTCGAACGTGACGCCCCCGGGGCTCCCTGAGAGCATCATCAACGTGGTCGAGCCGTCTCCGCACGATCCGGCGAAGGCGTACTTCGCCGCGGCCGGCTACAAGATGAACGACTTCACGCCCTACCTCTTCAGGACCGAGGACTACGGGCGCACGTGGACGAAGATCGTGAACGGCATCCCGGGGAACACGTTCGCCCGCTCGATCCGCGAGGACCCCGACCGCGCGGGCCTGCTGTACGCCGGGACGGAGACAGGGATGTTCGTCTCGTTCGACGACGGCCGTGTGTGGCAGCCGCTCCAGCTCGACCTGCCCGAGGTACCGGTGACCGACCTGCGCGTGCGCCAGAAGGACCTGGTGGTCTCCACGCAGGGCCGCTCCCTGTGGATCCTCGACGACCTCACCCCCCTGCACCAGATCTCGGACGCGGTGGCCGCCTCCGGCGTGTGGCTGTATACGCCACGCGACCCGGTGCGCAACATCACGGACGGGTGGTACGCCGAGGGCGGGCCGGGCGAGAACCCGCCGCCCGGCCTCCAGGTGATCTACGTCCTCAAGCAGGACGTCCCCGAGGACACCCCGATGGCTATGGAGATCCTGGACGCGTCGGGCCGGGTCGTCTTCGCCGAGCGCACCGACGACGCGACGCCCGACTGCGAGCTCCGCCCGCGCGCCCGCACCCTGAAGCGCACCGCCGGCGCAAATCGGTGGAGCTGGAACATGAAGACCGGCACGTACCCGTGCGTCGAAGAGCTCACGATGACCACGTTCGATCTGAGTGCGTACCTGGTGAGGCCGGGCCCCTACCGCGTGCGCCTCACCGTGGGCGACGTCGAGCAGACGCGCGACTTCACGATCCGCATCGATCCCCGCCTGGACGGTCAGTCCACGGACCCGGGGGCGGAGTACGCCGAGATGGACCGGCTCAACGAGTCGCTCTACCGGGCCGTGGTCGAGATGGGCGAGGGGCTCGCCTCGTTGCGCCGGCTGCAGGATCAGCTGGACGTGGTCGTCGACCTAACCACCGCGGAGGATGTCGTGCAGGGCGGTGCCGAGCTCAACGGGAAGATGGACGCGTGGCGCGAACAGCTGCTCCAGAAGGAGCTGCGGACGTTCCAGAACCACTACCAGTACGAGGCGAAGCTGCTGCTCAAGTACAAGGACCTGATGGACGAGATGGGCGGCGCGAACCTGCCGCTCAACCAGGGGGTTCGGGACGTCACCGGTGACTACCTGACCCTCTGGACCACCCTGGAGACACAGCTGCGCGTCATCCTCGACGAGGACGTGCCGGCGTTCAATGAGGTCCTGCGGCGGGCGGGGCTCCCGGAGCTGTACCTGCCGCGGCCGATCAGCTAACCGGCTGGCGCGCGGCGCCGGAGCCAGACCGCCACCTTGTCGTGGGGGGGCGTCGCGGCCCCGGGCGGCTGGTTGTCACGGCGCCGCGTCGACGTTAGATGGTCGGCGTGAGCCCGCGACGTCGCCCCGCTGCAGCCCACCCGGAGGGAGTTCTCGCGCCCGCCCTGGTGAGTCGCGCCCTGGATGATCTTCGCCTGGACCTGCGCTTCGCGCTCCGGGGGCTTTGCCGGAATCCGACGTTCACGGTGGTCGCGTCGATCACCATCGCCGTCGGGATGGCCGCGACCACGGCCATGTTCAGCCTGACCAACGCGATCCTCCTCCGACCACCCCCGATCTCGGCGCCGGGCCGCGTCTTCTCGATCTGGGAGCTGAGGAGCGGCGACGTGCGCGAGAGCATGGAAGGCCGCCTGCTCCCGTGGGAGCGCTACGAGGCCTACCGGGACCGGACGTCCGAGCTCTTCGAGGGCCTCGCGGGCCACGCGTACGCCACGGTCTCCGTGGTCACCGATGAAGGGCCGGTCGTCTCCAATGGCTTCTTCACGAGCGGGAACTACTTCGATGTCCTTGGTCTGCTTACCGGGATCGGGCGGCTCTATGCCTCGGACGACGAGGCGGTGGTGGTGCTCAGCGACCGGCTCTGGCGCAGCCGGTATGGGGCGGACCCGTCGGTCGTGGGTCGGTCGGTGTCGATCGACAGCCGCACGTTCACGATCTCGGGAGTCGCACCGGCGGGGTTCGCCGGAACCATGGCCGGGTTCACCGGCGACCTGTGGGTTCCGGCCAAAGCGTACGCCCGTCTCACCGGGCTGAGCCGAGACCCCACCTTCATGGTTCCGATCGGGCGCCTTCGGGACGGCGTCGGCCGGGCCCTGGCCGAGGAGCGGCTGTCCGCCACTGCGCGGGACATTCCGGTGGCCTCGTCGGGCACCACCGTGCGGGGCGCCCGGCTCGACGGGATCCTGTGGCGGGGCGACCTTCGCCAGACGCTCGTGCTGGGGCTGGGCCTCATGGTCGGCGCGGCTCTGATGCTCCTCCTGGTCGCGTGCGCGAACATCGCCGGGATGATGATCGCGCGGTCCTACGACCGCCGCCGCGAGGTGGCCGTGCGCCTGGCCATCGGCGCCGGTCGCGGGCGGATGGTGCGCCAGGTCGTGACGGAGAGCGTTCTCATGGCCCTGTTCGGGGGCGTTGGCGGCGTGCTGCTCGCGACGCTCGCCACCGGCGCGCTGTCGCGGATCGAGTTCCCGATCGCGGCAACCGTGACGCTGGACGCCACACCGGACGTGAGAGTCCTGGTCGTGAGCTTCCTCCTCGCTGCCGGCGCCGGGATCCTGCTGGGGCTCGGACCCGCGCTGCGGTCCGCGCGCACCGATCTGACGACCTCCCTCAAGGAGGGCTCGCAGGCTCCCCTTCAACGGCGCCAGAAGAACGCATTCGTCGTCGGACAGCTCGCTATATCGACCCTTCTCCTGGTCGTGGCAGGCCTTTTTGTCCGTTCCTCTGCGGGGGTGATGGACGTCCCGCTCGGCTTCGACCCCTCGGACGTCATCGTTGCGAACCTGTCCCTGGCTCCCCACGGGTACGGCGAGCAGGAGGCACGGACCTTCTACCGCCGCCTGCTGGAGGAGGTACGTGCGCTCCCGGGCGTGGAGTCCGCGGGGGTCGGGCAGTTCGTGCTCCTCGGCGGAGCGAACGCGAGCAACAGCGGCCGGGCCGCCGACGGTGGCGACGACGCTCCGGGGATCACGATCGGCTACAACGTGGTCGACCCCGCGTACTTCGAGGTCAACCGGATGGAGCTGGTGGCCGGGCGGGGCTTCACCGAGGCAGACGTCGCAGACGGACCGCGGGTGGCCGTGGTCAACGAGGCCCTCGCCGAGCGGCTGTGGCCCGATCTGTCGCCGCTCGGCCGCTCGTTCCTGGTGGGCTCCACGCCCCACGAGGTCGTGGGCATCCTACGCGACGGGGTGTACGTGTTCCGTTACGAGAATCGTCCGGCGTTCGCGTACTTCCCGGCCTCCCAGAGGTATCGCTCGGCCATGTCCCTCCACGTCCGCTCCTCGGCCCCCTCGGGCCCGACCGTGGCGGCGATCCGTCGGATCGTGGCGGATCTCGACCCCAACGTGGGGCTGGCCGGCCTCAGAACCATGGAAGAGGTGGTCTCCTCCAACAGCTTCATCGTCCGCTTCAGCGCGGGGCTGACGGGCCTCTTCGCAGCCCTCGCCCTCCTCCTCTCGGCGGTGGGGACCTACGGCCTCCTGGCCATGCAGGTCGCCCAGCGCGGCCGAGAGTTCGGCGTGAGAGTGGCCCTGGGAGCCACGGCTCGCGACGTCGTCTTGCTCGTGGTGCGTAAGGGCATGGTTCCGGCCGCGCTGGGCTGCGCGTTCGGGATCGCGCTCGCCGTGGGCACCGGCCCCTTGGTCAAGTCTCTCCTCTTTCGGGTCGATCCTCTCGATCCGCTCGCGCTCACCGTCGCACCGACGCTGATGTTGGGAACCGCGATCGCGGCGAGCCTCGTTCCGGCCCGTCGGGCCACGCGGGTCAGCCCGACCGTGACGTTACGGGAGGAGTAGGGCGCGGGGTCGCCGGGGCGCCTCGCCCGGGTCGCCGGGGCGCTTCCCAAGGAGACAGTTTGTTCTTGGAGTAGGAAACAGGGCGGGCATAGCTTGGAAGGAGACCCTCGACTCGACGTCGCCTCAGCCCGGTCGGATGCTCAAGAACCGCTTTCCCACGCTTCTGGTGTGGTCCTCGGCCCTCGTGTGCCTGCTCGTCCCGATGGCGCTGGCGGAATCCGCCCCGCGCGTCGTGGCCCTGGGCGGCGGCCTGGTGCTCTACCTGGCGTTGGTTCCCGCCTTCCTGCTCCCGTACCAGTATCAGTGGCGAGGAGCGGCGACGGCCTTCGTGCTCGGGGAGGTGGCCCTGCTTGGCTCGGCCTTCCTCATGGTGAAGCAGGGCTTCCCGGCCGTGGGGCTGGGTCCGGTCAACGTGGCGCTGGTGCTGATCTCCGTGGGTGCCGGCCAGGTGACGACGCTCCTCCACCGCTCGCGGATCGAGGCCGAGGAGACGGCGCTGTCCGATCCCGGAACCGGGCTCCCCAATCGCCGCCACGCCCTCCTGCACCTGAACCGGGGCTTCGCGGCGGCAGTTCGTGGAACGAGCCTGACCGTGGTCGCGTTCGATCTCGACAACTTCAAGCAGGTCAACGACAAGCACGGTCACGCCACCGGCGACCACGTCCTGTACACGTTCGCTCGGATCCTGCGGGAGCGCACCCGCGAGATGAACCTGTCCGCCCGCCTAGGCGGGGAGGAGTTCATCTCCATCCTCGAGAACTCGGGGTTGGAGGGTGCGGTCACGTTCGCCGAGGAGGTGCGCATGGCCATGGAGGTCACGCCGTTCTCGTTCGGCAACGTGACGGTCAGCGCCGGAATCGCGTCCTACGAGAAGGGGATGGCCTCCCCAGACGTGCTTCGTGCCGCTGCAGACCAGGCGCTGTATCAGGCCAAGACCCGGGGACGAAACCAGGTGGCCGTGGTCGGAGCCGTTCCGTCCCGGGGCAAGTACCATCCGGTGGAGCTCGAGGTACGCGGACCCCCGCCGGGTCGGGGCGAGCGCATCCTGATCGTCGAGGACGACCGCGAGATGCGAGCGGAGCTGAGCACCGCCCTACGGCGGGCCGGGTTCGACGTCATCGAGGCACCCTCCGCCGAGCAGGCCATCCGGATCGTGCGCGGGCTTGGCGCGCCGCCATCCCTGGTCATCACCGACCTGATCATGACCTCGATGACCGGCTTCGGCCTGATGGCGGAGCTGAGGAGCATCCGGCCCCTGCTGCCGGCGCTCTACCTGGTGGATGGGCTCCCGGAGCACCGTTATCCGGACGAAACAGCCGGCGGTGCCAGCCGATTCCTGCGCAAGCCCATCCTGCTTGCGGACCTCACCCAGTCCATCCGGCAGCTCGTGGACGCCGACGCGCCCCGGGGAGGCCAGGCGGCCCCGTCGACCCTCGTTCCGACCGCGTCGCGACGGATCCACGTGATGGCGTCGCAACGGCGCATGGGGGCGGACCTGTGTGGTCGGCTTCGCGACCTTGGCTATGAGCACGTCATCGAGGTGCGGACCGACGAGCCCACCCGCCCCGAGCCGCCCGAGCTGCTCGTGGTCTGGCCCGAGGAGCCGGTGGACCGGACGATCGTCGGGGTCGAGCCCTACCTGGCCCGGTGGCCCTCCGAGGCGAGGCCGGGCGTGCTCGTTCTGGCGTCGAAGCTCCCGCGGGAGGTCGCGGCCCGATGGCCGGCGCTCTTCCCGGCGCTCCTGATCACGCCGGGCTCCTCGAGCGAAGAGCTCGAGGTCAGCGTACGCCACCTCCTCGAGGTGCGGTCGCTCAGCGATCGCTACGTGAAGGGGCAACGCGGGATGGCGGCGCAGCTGGCGGCGCACAGCGCCGAGCTCGAGAGTCAGAAGCACGACCTCCTGTTGCGCCTGGCGAAGGTCGCGGAGCTCAGGGACGACCTCACGGGCAAGCACGCCGAGCGGGTCGGATGGTTGGCCGCGCAGTTGGGGGCCGAGATCGGCCTGCCCACGGAGACGGTGGACCTGCTGCTGCACGCGGCGCCGCTGCACGACCTGGGCAAGATCGCGACCCCCGATGCCATCCTGAACAAGCCGGGTGCGCTGACGCTCATCGAGCGCGACCTCATGCGGCAGCACACCGTGATCGGCGCGCAGCTGCTCTCCGGAAGCAGCCATCGGCTCCTCCAGGAGGCGGAGCGAATCGCTCGGAGCCACCACGAACGCTGGGACGGCAGGGGATATCCCCAATGCTTGCAGGGCGACGAGATCCCGATCATGGCGCGGATCGTGGCGGTGGCCGACGCCTACGACTGCATTACGCACACCCGCTCCTACCGTGAGGCGTTTTCCCCGGAACGAGCGGTGCAGATCATCCTGACGGATGCCGGCTCCCACTTCGATCCAGTCGTGGCGAGGGCGCTCTCCGAGCTCGCGCACCGCGGCGAGCTGCCATCGGACTGGCCAGCCCCGTCCGTCACCCTGGCGGAGAGGATCGCCTAGGAGATCGTTCGCACAGGACCGCCCCGGGCCGTAGCTTTCGCAGCTCCCACCGCTTCGGCACTCCGACCCTGGTTCGTGACATGCGTCGTCTCCCCCAGGTCCAAATGCTCCGCTGGCCGCGGAGGTCGACCCTCATTGTGGGTGGCCTCCTGCTCGCCTGGTCTCCCTTGGCCGGCCAGAGCTTCCCATCCGACGACCCCATCATCCGCCGGATGTGGCAGATCGGCATCGAGCAGTCGCACACCGCGGACCTCGCGCATTCGCTGATGGACTCGATCGGGCCGCGTCTGGCGGGCTCGCCGGAGCTGCTGGCCGCCCAAGACTGGCTCGTGCGCACGTACGAGGGCTGGGGGGTCCGCGTCCGCAAGGAGCGGTACGGTGAGTGGAACGCATGGCGGCAGGGGACGGTGCACGTGGACCTCATGGCGCCCCGCGTCCAGACGCTGGTGGCCGAGTTGCTGGCGTGGAGCCCCGCGACGAACGGTCCCGAGCGCGGACCCGTCGTGCTCCCGCCGATCGGCCTGACCCGGGCGACGCTGCCGGGGTGGCTCGCCAGCGTGCGCGGCTCCTACGTCATGATCTCTCCGCCCGAGCCGATGTGCCGCGCTCGGCAGGAGTTGGCCGCGAACGCTCGCCCCGGCACGGTGGCCGCGATCGCTGAGCAGCGACGGACCCTAGAGAGGGACTGGGAGGCCCGCGTCGCGCCGCTCGGAGCCAGGCAAGAGGACAGGGAGCGGGTCCTCGATGAGGCAGGAGTCGCGGGCATCCTCACCTCGAACTGGTCCGAAGGCTGGGGCGTGAACAAGGTTTTCGACACGGTCGCGCGCCGCGCGGTGGCTCTCGACATCTCGTGCGAGGACTATGGGCTTCTCTATCGCATGGCCGTCCGGGGAGAGAACCCTGAGCTTCGCGTCGACGCCGACCCGCAAGACCTGGGGATGAACCCGCTCTTCAACGTCGTCGCCGAGCTTCCCGGTACGGAGCTGCCTCAGGAGTACGTCCTCCTTTCGGCTCACCTCGATTCATGGCACGCCGCGACGGGCGCGACCGACAACGGCACCGGAACGATCACGATGCTCGAGGCGATGCGGATCCTGAAAGAGACCTATCCGAGGCCCCGGCGCACGATCCTGGTTGGCCATTGGGGCCCCGAGGAGGTGGGGCTCACCGGGTCCCGCGCCTTCACCGAGGATCATCCCGACATCCTGGAGGGCATGCAGGTCGTGTTCAACCAGGACAACGGCACGTGGAGGTTCGAGCGCATCGAGGGTCAGGCCTTCCTCTACTCCGGGCGGAGCATCGGCGCCTGGATCGCCAAGGTGCCCCTGGAGATGAGCGGTCGCGTCACGCTCGAGTTCCCGGGCCCCCAGAACAACGCCGGAAGTGACCACACCTCGTTCATCTGCCATGGTGTTCCGGCGTTCCGACTCCAGTCCCCCTACGACGAGTACAGGCAGTATACCTGGCACACCAACCGGGACACGTACGACAAGATCGTCTTCGACGACCTTCGTGAGAACGCGACCATGACCGCGATGCTGGCGTATGCGGCGTCCGAGGACCCACAGCGGACCTCGCGCGAGCGTGCGGCCTTGCCCGGGGTCGACAACCGGACCGGTCTGCCCCGCGTATGGCCCGAGTGCCGTCCCGCCCAGCGGAGCCCGCGCCCCGAGCGTTGAGCGAGGTCGGAGCCGACCCCCCCCTGCCGGACGGGGCTCGCGCCATGAGACCCGAGCGCTTCGCCCGCCTGCGCGAGGTTCTCGCCCGGCGCCAGCCCGACCTCACCGTCCTGCTGGACCGGGTCGATAAGCCCTGGAACGTCTCGGCGATCCTCAGGGGGTGCGATGCCGTGGGCGTCATGGAAGCGCACGTGGTGCTCCCGGGTCGGCGCTTCGAGGTGAACGACGCCGTATCGGGTGGAGCCCGAAAGTGGATCCGCGTGCGCCGACATGCGGACGTCGCGGGCGCCACGGGCCATCTCCGTGCCGCAGGCTACCGGATCGTCGCGGCCGACCCCTCGCCTGGGGCGGCGGACTATCGAGACGCCGACTACACGCGGCCGACCGCGTTTCTGCTCGGGGCGGAAAAGCACGGCGTGTCCGACGAGGGGCGTCGCGCCGCCGACCTGATCGTGATGCTACCCATGCGGGGCATGGTACGGTCTCTCAACGTCTCCGTCGCGGCCGCGCTGGTGCTCTACGAGGCACAACGGCAGAGGGAGGCCGCGGGTATGTATGCCACCTGCCGCCTCGATCCGGAGACGATCCGGCGGACCCTCTTCGAGTGGGCCTATCCGCGCCAAGCTGCGCGCCACCGCGCACTGGGCTCGGCCTACCCCGCCCTGGATCCGGAGGGGCGGGTCGTCGGGGGCTGAAGAGCCCGTCCAGGCCCTTACGCCCCTCCCGAGCGGCAGCAGAATCGACCGTGAGTTTATACTTGCACGCTTCTTGTCCCCGAAGTGCCCTTGACTCGGTCATATTTACGCTCATATTCCGCATGTGAGCGTATCTGACGCCGGATCGCGGCGCGAGCGCCGGGGAAAGCGTTCAGGGGGAACGGATGGATCGATTCAATTCGGGCTTGACGCTGACGAGCTCCGAAGTCGCGGAGCTGCTCGAGGTCCACCCATCGACGGTCAAGCGCTGGTGTAACGACGGCGAGCTCATCTCCGAGAAGACCGCGGGTGGGCACCGCCGGCTCAACCTGGGGGACGTGATGGCGTTCGCCCGGGCCCGTCACATCGCGACCGTGCTGACCCCTTTTGAACCCTACGAGCCCCACGTCTGGGCGGCGCTTCAGGAGCTGCGGCAGGAGGGATCCTTCGGGAGACTCCATGCCCTGGCCATGTCCTGGGTGAGTCGGGGCCAGATCCGGCGACTCGGCCTGCTCTACGATGCCCTGGCGCGGGACGCCTCGGTCGGGCTCTGTCGGTTCTGTGACGACGGCGTTCGAGACCTCATGGTGCGGGTCGGCGAGGCGTGGGCCCGGGGTCAGCTCCGGGTAGGTGAGGAGCACCTGGTGAGCCAGGCCATGTACGAGGTGCTGGTCAAGCTCCGCTCCGACCAACGCGAGCAGATGATGCCCGCGCGCGGTGGCCCGGATCGACCCGTGGCAGTGGTGGGAACCATGGAGGGCAACCAGCACCATCTGGGGTCGATGTGCGTGCGCATCCTCCTGGAGCGCAGAGGTTGGGAGGTCTTCTACCTCGGACCGGACGTCCCGATCGAAGACTTCGGAGTCGTCCAGCGGGGCCGTTCGGCAGAGCTCGTGTGCATCTCGCTCGCGCCCCCGACGGCTGCCGGTGACGTGGCGCGCGCCGTGCGCGTACTGGAAGGGCTGTACGATCCGACCCAGCCCTATGCGCTGGCACTCGGAGGGGAGCTCCGGGGAGACGTGGATCGGGCGCTCCTGGCAGGTCCGTTTCGCGACCTGGAGATCCACGATTCCCTGATCAGCTTGTGCGGCCAGTTGGACCGGCTCGATTCGCTCCGCGCGGGTTCTCCCCGATGAAGAGCACACCGTCGTTCCGGATACATCCGGCGGAGCGGGTTGGGCTCTGGGTCCTGGCCCTCCTCACGGTTCTGGCGGTGGCCGGCTACTGGAACTTCGCCCTCCATCCGGAGCGGCTGCCGGCGACGCCGAGCGCGGCCCGATTCTACGCGATCTCCTTCCAGTTCTTCGCGCAGGCGCATGTCCTGGTCTCTGCCGCGGTGCTGGCGGTTGTCCTGTTCCGGCGGACAGGCACGCGCTGGGTCCTGGCCTTCGGCGCCGTGTACCTGCTGAGCTTTGCGGCGGAGCACCTGGGTACCGGCTACGGGGTCCCCTTCGGCGGCTATCGATACACGGGTCTGCTCGGGGCAAAGGTCGGAGGCCGGGTACCCGTGCTCATCCCGGTGAGCTGGTTCCTCATGGCGCTCCCTTCCTGGGTGATGTCCCGACGGGCCCTTCCGCGAAGGGAGCAGCGCATGGGGCGCCTGGTGCTCGGGGCGAGCTGGATGGTGGCGTGGGACCTGGCACTCGACCCGGCGATGAGCTTCCTCACGCCATACTGGCTCTGGGACAACGCCGGTCCCTACTACGGCATGCCCTTGCTGAACCTGCTGGGATGGGCCACGACGGCCTTCGTCCTCATGGCCGCGCTGGACATGATCGGTCCCAAGGCATCCCTGGACCGGGTGCCCCCCGGTTGGGCCGCCGGCTACTACGGCACCGTTCTCCTTCTGCCCCTGGGGATGGTGGGGGTCGCCGGCCTTTGGCCCGCGGTGCTGGTGACCGTCGCCGGCGTGGGCGCAGTCGGGGGCCTGACCCTCGGCGTGGGCCGGATGCAAAGCCGAGCGGGCACAACCCTGCCGGACGCCGCGGCTGCCGCGGTGGCGACCCGGTGAGCGGGGCCGTTCTCGCGGCGCCGCGAGTCTCCGCGGCCCCCACCGCATCGACGACGGTGTCGGACGGCCTCCGAGGCGCGGCCCAGGAGCTGGAGGAGCGGGGGGTTCCGATTCCTCATCTTGCCGGGAAGCTCCTGCGCCCGCTGGTCGCCTACGCGCTCGTGCCACCTGCCC
Organism: Gemmatimonadota bacterium; assembly: GCA_003248075.1. Taxonomy (GTDB): domain Bacteria; phylum Gemmatimonadota; class Gemmatimonadetes; order Longimicrobiales; family Gaopeijiaceae; genus SZUA-318. Next base: position 37,402 of record QJYK01000237.1, read on the forward strand.
TCCGCAACGGCCTCGATCGCCGGTTCTGGATGGGCGCCCTGGCCGTCCAGATGATCCACGAGGCGTCTCTCATCCACGACGACATCCTGGACGACGCGCACGAGCGTCGGGGAAGACGCACGTTGGTCGCAGAGCACGGACTGGGCCCGGCGCTGGTCCTCGGTGATCACTACCTGACCGGTGCGTATCGGGCGGCGGCGGCCACGGGCTCGGCCGAGTTCCTGGACGTGTTCATTCACGCGGTCGAGCGCACGGTCGCTGGTGAGGTGGCGCAGGGGCGGAGTACCGGCCGGAGGCTGGAGCCGGCCACCTACCTCGAGATCGTCGTCGGAAAGTCCGGCGAGCTCTTCGGCGCCGTGGCCGCTCTGGGAGGCGCGCTGCTTGGGCTCGGTCGGATGGAAGAGCGCGTAGGCCTGGGGCGGGAGCTCGGTGCCCTCTATCAGCGGGTTGACGACCTGTTGGACTACTGTGTGGCGGCCAGCACGGGGAAGCCGCCGCTACAGGATTTCCGCCACGCGAAGTGGACCTGGGTGTTGGATCTGGCGGGCGTGGGTTCGTTCGACGAGGTCGACGAGGCGGGCGTGCTCGACCGCCTGTTCCTGCCCTCGGACGGGGGGGCCTCCGCAGCGCGGCGCGCCCTGGAGGCGCTCCGCGCGATCCGCGACGACCTCGTGGCCCGCGCCGCTGAGCTGGCCCCTTGCGACACGCTGGTCGCGCGCGTCCTGGACGACTGGCTCGACGCCGCTCGGACCGGCGTCGCGGACCAGGAGCGGGCGCACCGCGTCGTCACCGAAGCGCCCACCCCGGGACGGCTGGAGCCCGGAGGTGGTCCGTCGTCCGTCGTGGCGCAGGTGGTCCGTCTCGCGCACGAGATCGGGGACCGAGCCAGCTGGCGCGCATACCTCGGTCATCACGGTCGAACCTTCCATTTCGCCTCGAAGCTCTTCCCCGCGGATGCCGCCCGTGCCGTCGAAGGTGTATACGCGTTCTGCCGCTTCACGGACGACCTGGTCGACGCTCCCCATGACGGCGCGACGCCCCCGGTGCTCCAGCGTCGCCTCGACGCGTGGGAGGGACTGGTCAGGGAAGGCCTGGAGGGCCGCCGCACGGGGGTACCGCTGGTCGACGAGGTGGTGGGCCGGTCGCGGCGGGCGGGTGTGGACTCGACCTACCCGTTGGCGCTGCTCGACGGAGTCCGCCTGGATCTGGCCGGAGCGGAGTACCGGGACTTCGACGAGCTCGAGCGCTACACCTACGGCGTGGCCTCGTCGGTGGGTGGTTGGATCACCCAGCTGTTCGGCATTCACGATCGTGAGCTGCTCGAGCGCGCGCACGCGCTCGGTCACGCCATGCAGCTGACGAACATCATTCGTGACGTGGGAGAGGATCTGGATCGCGGGCGCCTCTACGTGCCGACGACGCTGCTCGACGCGCATGGGCTCACGCGAGACCGGCTGATCCTCCTCCGCGGGGGTGAAGAGTCCATCCCGGACGCGTACGCGTCGCTCATGGAAGAGCTCATGACGGTCGCCGACGCCCGGTACGCGGCAGCCTGGCCCGGCATTCGCGCCCTTCCGTCGTGGTTCCGGCGACCGGTCGCCGTAGCCGCGGAGGCGTACAGGGCCATTCACGACGCGGTGCGCGAGAACGGCTACGACACGCTGCGCAAGCGGGCGTCCACCCGGCTGTCGACGAAGCTGGCTCGCGCATCGCGCGGCCTGCTGAAAGCGGCAGGACGCCGCTCGTGAACCCGGGCTCCCCTTTCTGGTGGCGCCCCTTCGATCAGGGGCGCGCTCGGTGGATGGGCCGACGGGTGCGGGTGCACATCACCGGCCTGCGCCCCCTTTCGGACGAGTCCCGACCGCTGCTGCTGGTCGCGAACCACGAGAGCTTCTGGGACGGTTTCCTCCTTCGCGAGGTACAGCGACGCCTGCGCCCCGCGGCTCCCTTCCGGACGGTGATGCTCGCATCGGAGCTCCGCCGCCACCGGTGGCTCGGTCTGCTGGGGGCCATGGGCATCGCACCCGGCTCGTTGGCGTCCACCCGGGCGCTCCTCCGCCGCTTGGCCGCCCTGTCGGACGCTCGGCCGAGCTCGGTGATCGCCTTCTTTCCGCAGGGTCGCATCCGACCTGACGATCCCCGCCCACTGGGCTTCCGGAAGGGGATCAGGGCGGTGGCGTCCGCGCTGGCCCCGGCGACACTCGTACCGGTCGGCTTGCGCGTCCTCCCCGGGAAAACGGCTCGAGTGGAGGCCTTCCTATCGCTCGGCATCCCGGTGGGGGTGACCTCGGGCGAACCCGTCTCCGTGGCCACAGCGGAGGCCTGCGTCGCAGCGGAGCTGGACGCGATCCGCCGGTTCGTATCCGAGCACGGGGAGGACGCGGCGGACCGTTGGCCGAGCGTCCATTCGTCCCTACCCCGGGCTCCACGACGGGCGCAGCCGTCGACGCGACACCGATCCTGGATCTCGAGGAATTAGCGGGCCGCGGTTGGGGGGGTAGTACCCCGCGCACGTCGCTTTCGCGCGGTCAGCCAAGAAGAGACGACGAGTCGTAGCAGCGCTACGGTAAGGAGGAACGACGATGGATCAACCGCGAAATCGCCATGCGCCCATCCCGATGGTGCCTCATGACTCGAGTTGTTGTGGGTTGGGGCGGCACGGCCCCTCCCCCCGCGTTGGAGCTCCTGGCCGTAGCTACGGCTATGGCATCGTCGCTCCGCCTTGGTTGGAGGGCCGTGGCGCTCCGGGGCACCCGTGCGCAGCATGGGTCGCGGGGTGCTCCCCCCCTACCGCGGACCGCTAGACATGCGCGATAGAGCGAAGAGTGCGGTGGTGATCGGCAGCGGGTTCGGCGGGCTGGCGATCGCCTGCCGGCTTCAGGCCGCGGGCCTGCAGGTCACCCTGCTCGAGAAGCGCCAGCGTATCGGCGGGCGCGCCTACCAGCTCCAGGATCGAGGCTACGTCTTCGACATGGGGCCGAGCCTCATCACGGCCCCGTACGTCGTCGACTCGATCTTCCGCGCCGCGGGACGCCGGTTGGAGGACTACGTGGAACTGATCCCACTGGATCCGTACTACCGGGTGTACTTCCACGACGGCACCCACTTCGATTACGTGGGCGACCCGGAGCGCATGAAGGCGCAGATGGCGCGGTTCTCCGAACAGGACGCCAGCCGCTATGACGCCTTCATGGAGGCGGTGCGTCCGATCTTCGATGCCGTGGTCGGGGATCGGTTGGGGTCGAAGCCGTTCGACACGGTCGGCTCGATGATGCGCTTCCTCCCGCGCATGGCCCGCATGCAGGCCCACCTTCCGGTCACCGCGTTCGTGAATCGGTACTTCGAGGACTTCCGCCATCGCTTCCTGTTCTCGTTCCACCCGCTCTTCGTCGGTGGGAATCCGTTCCGCACGCCCTCCGTCTACCTCATGATCCCGTTCCTGGAGCGGGAGGGCGGTGTCTGGTTCGCCAGAGGCGGCATGTATTCGGTGGTCGAGGCGCTGGGCCGGCTCTTCGTCGAGATGGGCGGAACGATCCGGACCGGCGAGGAGGTCCACGAGATCGTGGTGGAAGCCGGACGCGCCGTGGCGGTGCGAACGGCGACCGGCGAGGCGCGAGGCGACCTCGTGGTCAGCAACGCCGACCCGGGCCACACGTACGGGGCGCTCGTGCACCCAGCCCATCGACGGCGTTGGACCGATCGGAAGCTGGCTCGTACCGAGTGGAGCATGAGCTGTTTCCTCCTCTACCTCGGAACGCGACGTCGCTACCCACAGCTGGAGCATCACACCCTGATCCTGGCGGAGCGGTACAGGGGCCTCCTCCGGGACATCTTCGGGAAGAAGATCCTGCCTGAGGACTTCTCCATGTACCTCCACGCCCCCACCCGGACGGACCCATCGATGGCTCCCGAGGGCGGGGAGAGCATGTACGTCCTCGTCCCGGTGGCCAACCAGCGCTCCGGGCTGGACTGGTCCCATCTCAAGGAGCCGTTCACGGAACGGATCCTCGCGTTCCTGGAGGAGTGGGGGCTCGAGGACCTCCGACGCGAGCTGGAGGTCCTGCACGTGTTCACCCCGGACGACTTCGAGACGGAGCTCAACGCGACGCTGGGCAACGCGTTCGCCATCGAGCCGCGGTTCACGCAGACCGCGTGGTTCCGACCCCAGAACCGCAGCGAGGACGTCGAGGGACTCTACCTCGTGGGGGCGGGCACGCACCCGGGAGCGGGGGTCCCCGGCGTGCTCATGAGCGCCGAGGCGACCTACGCCTGTATCGCGGAGGACGTCGGGCTTCCGGACCAGTGGGACTGGGGGGAGCCCGGCCGGGTCGCTCTCATCACCGAGGTGAGCGGGCCGGGTGCCGCGGCGCTGGAGCGCTAGGCCGGGAGCTCAGGAGCCGGGATCCGGGTCCGCCTCATGGCCGAGGGGCCTGCCGAGCTGATGGCGGAGGGAGTCTTCCACCCCCTCGTAGCGGAAGCGGAACCCGGCGCTCGCCAGCTTCGTGGGCACCACACGTTGGCCCCAGAGCAGCGCCTCCTCGCCGAGCTGCCCGAATGCCGCCTTCACGGCGATCCCCGGGAGCGGTATCAGGGTCGGTCGACCCAGGACGCGGCCCAGCGCCGAGGTGAACGTCGCGTTCGTCACGGGGTTCGGGGCGGTCGCATTCACCGGCCCGCTGATGGACGTGTCGTAGAGGACGTGGAGGTGGATGCCCACGAGGTCGTCGAGATCGATCCAGGAGAAGTACTGACGGCCGCTTCCCAGACGCCCCCCGATGCCCATCTTGAAGGGTAGGAGCATCTGGCCGAGCGCGCCCCCCGCCGGCGTGATCGCCACCCCCTGCCGCAACGACACGACCCGAATGCCCGCGCTCTGAGCGGGACGGCTCGCGGCCTCCCACTCCCGGGTGAGCTGCGCGAGGAAGCCCTTGCCGGGCGACGACGACTCGTCGAGCCGCTCGTCGCCCCTGTTACCGTAGAAGCCCACCGCCGATGCGCATACGAGGGTCCGTGGACCCCGCGCCATGCGCGCGAGGGTTCGAGCGATCAGATCCGTGCTCCGCACGCGACTCTCGACCAGGACCTTCTTGCGAGCCTCGGTCCAGCGACCGCTCGCGAGCGACAGCCCCGACAGATGGACGACCGCGTCCACGCCCGCGAGGCCGTCCTTGTCGATTTCGCCCGTGTCCGGATTCCAGAAGATCCCGTCCTGCCCAAGCCGCCTCCGATCTCTCAAAAGGCGCACGACCCGGTGGCCGCCGGTGCTGAGGAAGGACCGCAAGTTGCTGCCGATGAGGCCCGTCGAGCCCGTGATCGCGACCGTCAGGCGCGGCTTTACCGCGTGGGTGGCGTGGCGATCGAGATCCCCGGCCAGACGCTCGTAGCGGAACGCGAACAGGCGGTCGAGCTCGCGCCGGACGAAGACAGGGCCCACCGGAAGGCCGAGGGGCGCCTCGAGATCGATGGTGTCCTCGAGGCCACAGCCACCCCCGCCCAGGGGATGAAAGCGGTGCGCGTGGACCCACGACTTCAGAGGACCCGAGATCTGCTCATCGCAAAACCGTCGATTGGCTTCGTAGTCTCGATGACGGAGCTCCCAACGGAAGGACGCGGGGCCCTGTCGCACGCGGAGGACGACCCGCGCTCCGTCGCGGATGCCCGGGTCCTGGTGCAAGATCTCGACGTCGGCCCACGGCGGTGTAAGCCGCTCGAGCGCGCCGGGCCGCTCGTGCCAGGCGAAGACATCATCCACCGTGTGCTGCGGTAGCTCGGTCCGGTAGGTCAGGCGCATCGATCGAGGAATCGGACGGGGTGAGGGAAAGACCCGCGAGACAGGCCCGCGCTTCTCGCAGCGCATACCCCGCAAGGCGCTCGCGGTCCCCGACGTGGAAGCCTCAGAGCTTCAGTCGGTACCCCACCTTGCGGACGGTGAGCAGGTGGCTCGGGCGGGTGGGATCTCGCTCGAGCTTGGCCCGCAGCGTGTGCACATGCGTGTCGACGGTCCGCGTTCCCACGGGTCGCTGGTATCCCCACACCTCCTTGAGGAGCTCGTGACGGGACACCACCGCTCCGTCCGCCCGGAGCAGGTGGAGCAGGAGGTCGAACTCGAGCCGGCTCAGATCGACGGGACTCCCCTCCCGATGAACGGTTCGGGCCTCGGGGTCGACGACGACCCCGCCGAAAGTCCAGGGAGCTCCGGGCCGGGCCGTTCCTCCCCCGCTCCGTCGGAGCAGCGCTCCCACGCGGGCCTGGAGCTCCAGCACGCCGATCGGCTTGACCGCGTATCCGTCGGCCCCCAGACGGAAGCCCTGCACCTTGTCCACCTCCTGCGCACGCGCCGACAGGATGAGCACGGGCATCTCCCGTCCTTCGGACCGAAGCGTGCGCAGGACCTGGAAGCCGCTTTGCCCCGGGAGCATGAGGTCGAGAACCACCACATCGGCCCCCCTGACACGTATCTCCGCGAGGCCCGACTCGCCGTCGAGCGCCACGGAGACCCGATGACCCTCGAGCTCCAGGCTGGCGCGCAGGCCCTCTGCGAGCGACTCGTTGTCTTCGATGACGACGATGCGGCTCAACGTCCCTCCTGGTTGCTCTGTGCCAGCGCGGGAACCTTGACGAGCACGCTCGCACCGCCCGACCCGGCGCGTCCGATCCGCACCCGCCCTCCCGCGGCGCGGACGAGATCCCGAACGATGGCCAGCCCGATCCCGGTGCCTCCCGTCTCCCCCTCTGCGTGCAGGGTCCCACGTACGTAGGGCTCGAAGACCCGCTCCGCCTCGCGGTCGGGCACGCCGCTTCCCTCGTCGTCCACCTCGAGACAGAGCGCCCCCTCGTGGGCGCGGGTGCGGACCGTTACGGTGCCGCGGGCCGGGCCGTACTTGACCGCGTTGTCCAGTAGGTTGAGGAGCACCCGTCGGACCGAGTCCCGACGCCAGTCCGTGTCCAACCGTGAGCCTGGGTCCAGGGACAGCGTGACCCGCCGGCTTTCCGCCAGCGGGCGGAACTCCTCCACCACCGAGGCAACGAAGGGGTCAAACGGGTAGGGGTCCTCCGCGCGGGCCGGCTCGGCCCGGTGCACGCCGGGACGGAACCGCAGCACATTCTCGACGAGGTGAATGAGCCTATGTGTTTCCCGTACAACGACTTCAACTGCGCGTTCGCGCTCCTCTGCCGAGCGCAAACCGCCCATCTGGAGCAGGTCTCCGTACAACAGCATCTGCTGGAGCGGTGTTCGTAGCTCATGGGAGACGGCGCTCAAGAAGCCCTCCCGAAGACGCACGAGCTGGCGCTCCCGCCTCATCTGGACCAAGGCCGCCAGCAGGAGGATCCCGTTGAGGGCGAAGAGCGTGAACGTGAGGCCCAGTCGGCCGCCTCCGGCTTCCGGGACCAGGATCGGCCGCATCACCGGTCGTAGCGCGATGCGCAGCGTCATCGCTTCGAAGGGCGGCCACAAGGCGAGCGACGCCGTGTCCTCGGGGTGCTCGGCCCCGGCGACGGGCCCACTCCACAGGGTCGCTCCTCCGTCGAGCTCGACGAGCGCCGTATGCACGGAATCGGGCGCGAGGCCTCCCGTCAGGGCGGGCGGGAGAGCCGGGCGCCCGAGCATCGCCACGCGGAAGAGGCTTTCGCCCCCTCGATCCAGGCAGCTGCGGAACCCGTACACCGACGTGTTTTCGGGCGGGGGACGCCACCGGATCGCGTACGCGACCACCACGGCGTCGCCACCCCCATCCGATACGAGGATACCGTAGGCGCCGCCATCCCGCCCGAGTCCTTCGAGCCGACCCCGCACTGCGCTCAGGACACGGGCTCGCTCGGTCTCGCTCGGGGGACTCCCTCCCCAGTGTGCGCTGTCTGCCCGCACCCCCTCGTCCCAGCCGGATCCCCCTTCGGGGACCGGAAACCGGAAGCTCCATCGCTCACGGAGCGAAGCGCCGCATCGGTCGGCCTCTCCCTCGTGGCTGAGGAGGGCGTCGACGCCGTCCTGGCCCGCGGGCGCCCGGTCGAGGGCGCTGAACGCCGCCGGCACGTCCCGATTCAGCAGCTGGAACGCCTCCGCACCGTGCTGGAAGGCGACAACCCGCGCGTACCCCAGCAGCGTCTGCCGGGCCCCGGCCTCTCGAGCGTGCTCGGCCCGGTAGGCCTGGAGCGTCAACAGGCCCATCAGCACGAGACTGCCGGCGAGCAGGAGGGTCGGGAGCGCGGCCGACCCCGGGCTCAACGTCGACGAGGTCCTTGCGGGCGACATGGGCGTCCTTTCCGGGGAAGCCGGATTCTAAGGCAACGGCCCGGTTCCGCGCAGGCGCTTGACCGTTTCTTGACGGGTGCCTCCCCCCGTCTTGACCGCGACGCGATCCGGTTGACGGCGCTCACGATATCATCCCGGGGGAACGCTCGAACGCACGGAGATCGGGAACAGGGGGCGGAAATGAGGCAGCGTGGGCGGTGGAAGCTCGTCGGCACCTGTGTCGCTGCGATCGGCCTGGCCGGAGTCCCGTTGCCGGCGACGGCGCAGCGGGGGGAAGCGGTCAGGATTCCGGGCAGCACCGGCACCTGGCTGCTGCCGCAGAACGCGCGGACCGGGGATGTCGGCGGCCGGGCCACGCTCCAGATCGGTCGCGGCGAGCTGGTGCTGTCCAGAGGAATCGACTTCGAGAACGGGACGATCGAGTTCGACGCGCGCACCGACGACCAGACCCTCTTCGTGGGCGTGCTCTTCAGGCGCGACGCACAGGGTGACGCGGAACGCGTCTACCTCAGGCCCTTCAATACCGACGACTGGAACGCGGTCCAGTACGACACAGACATCGGCGGGAGCGCCACGTGGCAACTCTATCCGGAGTTCAACGCCTCCGCGTCACTCCCCCGGAACACCTGGTTGCACGTCCGCCTCGAAGTGGACGGCTCCAGGCTGGAGGTGTACGTCGGCGACGCCGCAGAGCCCACGATGGTGGTTCCCCGGCTTCGCGGGACGACCTCGCGCGGGGGCCTGGCCTTCTGGGCAACCAACGGTCTGGACGAGCGACCCACCGCCGCGATCTCGGGGATCCAGGTCCACCATGCAGGGACGACCCGGGCCGCCGGCACGCGCCCTCCCGAGGCCCGTCCCGGAACGCTGTCGAGATGGGAGATCGCCGGACCGGTTTCCGCCCCTCCCGAGGGCCCGGTCCGCGAGGTCGCCCAGACCCTGACGTGGCGGGCCGTGGAGGCCGAGGAGGACGGGTTGGTCAGCTTCACCCGTCATCTGGGCAGGCCCGATCCCGGCGGGCGAAGCACGGGTTGGGCGAGGACAACGCTCCGGGCCGACTCGGAAGGATCCGTGCCCCTGGACCTGGCGTACTCGGACGACGTCACCGTCTTTCTCAACGGTCGCCCCCTGTACTCCGGTCACGGGGGTTGGAGCACACGCTACCCCGGGTTCTTCGGGGCGCTGCGGCGCGGCTTCGAGACCGTTTGGCTGCCCCTGCGCCGAGGAGACAACGAGCTCCTCCTGGCGGTGTCGGACGCACAGGTGTTCGGGTGGGGCTTCGCGGTGAGTCTCCCGGCGGGCACCGGGGTGCGCGCGGTTCCATGAGGGCGACACGGACGGGTGCGCGCGAATCTCGTCAACGCGATCAGGGCCCGTGGCCGCTTCCCCAGCGCGAGAGGTACGCGTCCAGGCGAACCTTCCGGCGCGTGGCCTCGCTGCTCATGGACCGGACCTTCCCGTACACCGGGCGCTCGGGCCATCCCCGATCGAAGCGTCCCAGGATCCACATGATGCCCGTGTAGGAGTTGGGGTCGCGTCCGTCCAGGGCGTAGCGGTTGTTGAGCTCGATCATCACCTCGAGCGCGGCCCGGGGGTGCTCGCACCACTCCAGGATCTTCTTGCCCCACAGCATGCGCAGGTAATTGTGGACGACGCCCTCGGAGCGGAGCTGCGTTTGGGCCGCGTTCCACACCGGGTCGTGCGTTGCGGCCGCATCGAGCTCCTCCGGAATGTACGTCCACGGGCGTGGGTCCGGCGCATGGCGCTCCAGGGTGTCGCGCGCCCAGGCGGGAAGCGTGTCCCAACGGTCGTGATTCGGAACGTGATGGCAATATACGAAGCCGAGCTCACGCCACGTGACCAGCTCGTCGAGGAACGACTCGGCCGAGGGCGACATCCCCCACCATCCGTGGCGTCCGCCGTCCGCCACCGTGGCGAGGCGCGCGGGCGACCAACCCTGGTGCTCGGCGACGCGGTGGAAGACCTCGTGAACCGAAATGTGTCCCCAGTGGAGCCACGGAGAGATGCGGCTCGATGCGTCCGAGTCCGGGTCGTTGCGCTCCTGCCCGTAGCGCTCCAGGCCGTCCTCGACGAACGCGTCGAGGCGGGCCCGGGCAGCCGCGGTCCCTCCGCGGGTGGGTGCTCTCCCCACGGTGTGGTCGATCGGCAGCCCGGCCAGCACGGCGTCCGAGGCCGCGAGGAGCTCGGCGGACGCGGCGGGCCAGCGCTCGCGGATCTCCCGCCCGAGGTCGCCCGCGTCGGCCAGGTCGGCGGCCGACAGCGGATCCGGATGCGGCATCTCCACGAGGTGCGCACCCAGGTTCCTCTGCAGGAAGCGCCGAAACGGATACGCCGCTGAAAACGGAGCGGACGTTTCGGTCAGCGGGAGGAGCCCGTTGGAGTCCACGGCCTCGACCCGGATCCCCACCCGAGCCGCGGCCACGCGTTGCATCCGAGGGATGAAGAACGCGGGATAGAGGTCGGTGACCACCACCGCGGCGACCGCGGCCCAGGCCTCGAAAAGTCCCCTTCCCTCCCCGGGCTCCAGCTCGACGTAGGGGTGGTAGAGGACGGCTCCTGATTCCAGCGCCCGCGCGTGCTCGCTCATGCCGTCGAGCGCGAACGCGTGATGACGCTCGCTGGCCCAGGGGTAGCCGGCGCGGAGCGCCTCGAGGATCACGAGCGGCCGCGACAGCCTCGTCGCATGCTGCACGGCACGGTCCAGGGCGTGATTCCACCCGAGACGCCGATGGGCCACCATCCAATAGAGCACGCAGGCACCGTCGGCGCGGACGGGAGCCGCGTTCAGCGCAACGACTCGTGAAGCACGGGGGCCCCCCTGCCATCCCGCGTCAGCCCGTGGAGACGTCATGCCCCTCCACCCGGGCCGGGAGGTAGCGCACGAGGACGCCGAGCAGCTCGTCCCGCTCGATCGGTTTGGGGATCAGCTCCGCGGCCCCCGCCAGGCCGCTTCGATCGTCGCGAGCGACGACGCTGATCACGACCACCGGGATCCGGCCGAGCTCGGGGTCCTCCTTGAGGCGGCTCAGAACGTCCCATCCTGATACGTCCGGCATGAGAAGATCCAGCGTGATCAAGTCCGGGCGGTGCGCGCGGGCAGCCGCGAGACACGCCTGCCCGTCGGGTGCCGTGACGACCTCGCAGCCGAAGTCGGTCAGGTAGTCCACCATGAGGTCCCTCGAGTCCGCCTCGTCGTCCACGACCAGCACCTTGAACCCCCTGAGTCGCCCTACCGCCGCCCCGACCGGGGTGGCCGGCACGTGCACCGCCGGTCCCCTGGTCGCGACCTTGCCGTCGGCGTCCGCGGGCCGTCTCGCCCTGGGCGCCCGCGGGCCCATGGCGATCGTGAACGTGGAGCCCTCGCCCTCTTTCGACTCGACGATCAGGTCGTAGCCCATGAGCAGGCACAGCGACCGCGAGATCGCCAGTCCCAGCCCGGTGCCCCCGTACTTCCTGGCCGTGCCCGCTTCCGCCTGCTGGAACGCCTCGAAGATGGCGCTCAGACGCTCCGGCGCGATCCCGATGCCGGTATCCTGCACGGCGATGGCCACCGGGGTCTTTTCGTCGGTCCCCACCTCCAGCCGCACCGTCACCGCGCCTTCGTGCGTGAACTTCAGCGCGTTGCCGACCAGGTTGATGATGACCTGCTTCAGCTTGGCCGCGTCTGTGTCGACAGGGCCCAGCCCCTGCGGCACCCGCGCCACCAGGGCGACGTTGCCCTCCTTCACCTTGGCCTGCCCCTCCAATTGCTGAACCGTCTCCGTCACCAGGTCGCCCAGGTCCACGGGCTCGATGACCAGCTCCATCCGACCCGCTTCGATCTTGGCCAGGTCGAGGACCTCGTTGATGAGCTCCAGCAGGTGTTTCCCGTTGGCGAGCACACGCTGCAGGAAGCCGAGGTCCTTGTCCTTGAGATGCCCTTCCTTGTTCTTGAGCAGGACGTTTGTGAACCCGATGACCGAGTTGAGCGGCGTGCGCAGCTCGTGGCTCATGCTCGCCAGGAAGTCACTCTTCGCCTTGTTCGCCGCCTCCGCCTCGTCCTTGGCCACGCGCAGCGCCTGCTCGGCTCGGACCCGCGGCGTCACATCCTTGCCGAACAGCACCGCGCCCGTGATCCCCTGAGCGCCCTGAATCGGATTGGCGTACAGCTCGAAGTACCGAAGCTGCCCATCCACCTCGTCCGTGCGCAGGACGACGTGCCGATCACCCCGGACGGCGCGCCGGTAGACCTCCCGGTACCATTCCACGTCCCCGGCATGGAAGATCTCATCGGGAACGTTGCCCACGGTCGGCTCCCGCCCCGTGCGGGCCTCCATGGCCAGGGAGAACGCCGAATTGAACGTGATGAGGCGGTGGTTTCGGTCCACGGACCAGATCGCGTCGCCGGTGTTCTCGACCAACGCCGCCAGATTGGCCTTGGAGTCGGCGAGCTGTCTCTCCGCGAGCCTCTGTTCGGTCACGTCCCGGAAGATTCCCTGCGTGGCGACCGCGCGTCCATTGGCCATCTGCGCAGCCAAGCTGCCCGAGACGATGACGACGCGGCCCTCCGCGGAGAGTAGCTCGATGCTGAAGCGCCTCGGATCCGCGCCGGCGAGAACACGATCGAACTCCTGCTTGACCACCTTCTGGTGCAGCGGGTGGACGATCTGGAGGATGCTGATCCTCTCGAGCTGCTCGTCGGTATACCCGAGAGTCCGCTTCCAGGCGCTGTTCACATACAGGATGCGTCCGTCCGGCGCCACGCTCTGGATCAGATCGCTGGCGTTGTCGAGGAAATCCTGAAGCCTGGCCCGTCCCTCCTTCAGGGCCTCCTCCGTCCGGGCGCGCACCGTGACCTCGCCCGCCAGGGCGTCGTTTGCCTGCGTCAGCGCCCCCAGCACCTGGCTCTCTCGCCGGAACGTCTGGTAGACGCTGAAGAGCAGGCCCGTCAGCATCGCGGTGTAGCTGGAGACCTTGAGCAGGTGCGCTGCGTCGAACATTCCGTCGAAGCGGGTCTGCGAAAACGCCATGTACGCGACGTGCGCCATCGTCGCGATCAGCAGGGAGATGAGGAGCCAATGCTCGAAGGCGTCCCGCCTCCAGGCACCCTTCACGAAATACCCGACGAACGAAAGCAGGAAGAACAGACCCGGCACGTATTCGGCCGGACGCATCATCCACAACCCGGGCACGTGGGCCCGGGACAGGGGCACCCACTCGAAGAAGAAGAGGTTGAGGAGGGTGAGGCCCAAGGCGTACGCATAGACCGACCCTTCGGCCACCGCCTCCCCTTCCCCCCCTTTCGCCTCCTGTCTCCAGGCGATGATGCTGGCCAGGAGGAAGAGAGACAGGAAGATGCGTTCCGCGGTCCAGGTCCATGCGAACAGATTCTCCGCCTGCGCGCCTTCCCGGATCAGGAACGGCTCGGCGGTCAGGAGCGCGTGGTTGAGGTCCAGCAGAGCGGCGCCGAGAAAGCCGGTGCCGATGAACAGGAAGGTCGCTTCCTTGCGGCTGTAGAACCGAACCAGGGCCAGGCCACCGACGATGAAGGCGAGGACCGTGGCGATCGCTTCCATGAGCGTGTGGAGCGACGAGGAGCTGTGCCACGGAGAGTCGCGGATGAGGAAGGCTCCCGCGAGGAGCACCAGGAAGAGGATCCAATGGACCGTGATGCGCTCTCGGCCCATGTCGCGCCCGGCGAGCTCCGCCTCGAGGGCCCGCAGCGACTGGTCCGCCCGGTGCCGGGCCCCGCCGGGCGGCGAGGCCTCGGACAGCGGCAGCGTGTCCGGCTTCAGCCCTTCGGCCCCAGACACTGTCGGATGGCCTCCAGGAGCACCTCTTCGTCCACGATCGGCTTGGTCACGTAATCGTCGAAGCCGGCCGCCAGGTACTTCTCCCGGTCACCCGCCATGGCGTGGGCCGTGAGCGCGATCACCGGCAGGCGCTCGAACTGGGCCTGGCGACGCAGCCACCCGAGAACCTCGGTTCCATCCATCTGCGGGAGGGAGATGTCGAGTAGGACCAGGTCCGGAGGGTCTTGGGGGAGTCCGGCCATCGCCTCGACGCCACTTTCGTACTCGGTGATCTCGTAGTGATCTTCGAGGATGGCGTTGACCAGGAGCCGGTTGTCCGGGTTGTCCTCGACCACGGCGATCTTGGCGCTCACGTCGGCAGTCCTTTCTCTATGTCCTCGAGCGCGGCGACGACCCGCTCCCAGACCGTCTCGAGCTCGCGCAGCTTGTCGCGCGTCGCGTCCAGGTCGGCGATGGAGGCGGCACGCTCGACGTCCGAAGCAAGGGACCTCAGGCCCTCGGCGCCCAGCGTGGCGGCGCTCGACTTGAGCGAATGGGCCGCGCGCTCGGCGTCCTTGATGTCGCCACCATCGACCGCCTTGCGCATCTGACCGACCCGAAGGGGCGAATTGTCCAGGAAGATCCGTACGAGCTCCCTGAGGAGTTTGTCGCCGCCCCATTCCTTGAGGCGTGCCAACGCTCGGGGATCCAGAACCTCCTGGTCGTTCATCCTGCTTTCGGCCGAAGGTGGACGACGCCCGGCCGGGCCGGCCGGGGCATTGGGGACCTACTGCCAGTGTAGTCAAGCGCCCATCCCCCAGCAATCGAAGCGTCGGGACCTCGTGGACGAGACGCCTCAGGTGCCGAGGTGTCGACGAAGCTCCGCCAGCCCCGCGCGGGCCCCCTCGGCGTGGCCGAACACCGCGGAGCCCGCCACGGCGACCGAGACGCCGGCCGCGTGGAGCGCGGCGATGTTGTCCGGCCCGATCCCACCGTCCACCTCCAGCTCGGCCGCCGACGCGATGGCGTCCAACATGGCCCGGGCGCGTCGGATCTTGGCCGTCATGGTTTGAATGTAGCTCTGTCCTCCAAAGCCGGGATTCACCGACATCACCAGCACGAGGTCCACGAACGGCAGGATCTCCACCAGGGAGTCGCACGACGTGGCGGGGTTCAGCGCGACCCCGGCGAGCGCCCCGAGCTCCTTGATACGCTCGACCGTTCGATGCAGGTGCACGCACGCCTCCTGGTGGACGGTGACCAGGTCCGCTCCTGCATCCACGAACGCCTCGAGGTAGGCGTCGGGACCTTCGACCATGAGATGCACGTCGAGGGGAAGCGACGTGGCCTTCCGAGCCGCCCGTGCGACGAGCGGGCCGAACGTGATCTGCGGCACGAAGCGGCCATCCATCACGTCCACGTGGATCCAGTCCGCCCCGCCCCCCTCGGCCTCGGAAATCTCCTCGGCGATACGCCCGAAGTCGCACGCCAGGATCGACGCCGCGATCTTCATCGGGGCCGCTCCAGCACACGGACACCGTCCACGCCGGCCACGATCGCCTGGCTGGCCATGCCCAGGAAGAGCCCGGTCTCGACGACCCCGGCCCGGGCCTTGATCCCCGCGTGGAGCTCGCCGGGGTCGGCGATACCGCCGGCGAAGCGGCAGTGGAGCATCAGGTGCCCGTTGTCGCTGCGGAAGGGCACCCCGTCGGACTCCTTCCTCAGTGAAACCGTCGCGCCCTGCTCCTCCAGGTAGGTCGCATGGCCCTCCCATCCCCAGTCCACGACCTCGACCGGCAGAGGCGAGACGGTCCCCAACCTGTCGACGGTCTTGGATTCGTCGGCGATCACCACGAACCGCTTCGAGGCCTGAACGAGCATCTTTTCGCGCAACAGCGCTCCACCCATGCCCTTGATCAGATCCAGCCGCGGCGACACCTCGTCAGCCCCGTCCACCGTGAGATCCAGCCTCGGGTACTGGGCGAGGGTGCCCAGGGGGATCCCGTGGGCACCGGACTCCCGCACGGTCCGGTTCGAGGAGGGCACGCCGACCAGATCGGTCAGGGCACCCTGTCGGAGCGCAACCCCGAGCAGGTCCAGGAAATGGGCGACCGTGCTGCCCGTGCCCAGGCCGACGACCATCCCGCTCTCCACATAGGTCAGCGCGCGCTTGGCGGCTTCGCGCTTTCGGGCTTCCTGCTCGGTCACGTCGCGACTCGCCTTCCGTGCGGGAGGGGCCCCGCGGGTGGAGCCCGGGCCGGAAGGTATTTGCGGCGCCCTCCACTTTCCAGGGGCGGCGCGGGCGCGAGGCCGGTCACGGCGAGACGAGGTTGTCGCCTTGACTTAGGGGCGCCCGGAGCGGAACGTTGGCCCCATGAGCAACGCAGCCGCTCGTTGGTTCCGGTTCTACCGATACGCTCCCCGCAAGGGAGCCCGGGGTCCGCGCGCGCCGAGTTGAGTCCCAGCGCCGAGAGACATCACCGAAGGCTCCCGACCCGTCGGGGGCTTTTTTTGTGGCCCGGAAAGCGGGAGCGGAGGCCCAGCCCCAGGAGACCCGCATGATCATCATCACCCGGAAAGGCGTCACCGACGAGGAACTCGACCACATCCGCGAGCGAGTCGAGACGCTGGGCCTCCGCACGCATGTGTCGCGTGGCGAGCACCGAACCGTGATCGGATGCGTCGGAGACGAGGAGCGCCTGCGCACGATCCCCCTCTTGTCGATCCCGGGCGTGGAAGCGGTCCATACGGTTCTGAAGCCCTACAAGCTCGCTTCACGGGAGTTCGTGGCGGGACAGGGCTCCCGTATCCGGTTGGGCTCGTGCGATGTGGGGGGGGAGGAGCTCGCCGTGATCGCTGGCCCGTGCTCCGTGGAAGGACTCGACATGCTGCGAGAGACAGGGCACCGCGTTAGGAGCGCTGGAGCCAAGGCGCTGCGCGGTGGTGCCTTCAAGCCCCGCACCTCACCCTACTCCTTCAGAGGGATGGGAGAGGAAGGGCTCGAGATCCTCGCTCGCGTGCGCGAGGAGACAGGGCTGCCCGTCGTCACCGAGGTCATGGACACGCGGCAGGTCGACCTCGTCGCCTCGTATGCGGACGTCCTCCAGGTGGGCGCACGGAACATGCAGAACTTCGCCCTGCTCAGCGAGGTGGGGAGGATCCGGAGACCGGTGCTGCTCAAGCGGGGGATGTCCGCGACGGTGAAGGACCTTCTGCTGGCGGCGGAATACGTGATGAGCCAGGGCAACCCCAACGTGATCCTGTGCGAGCGGGGGATCCGCACGTTCGAGACCGCGACGCGAAATACCTTCGACCTGGCGGCGATCCCGGTCCTCAAGCAGGAGACACACCTGCCCGTGGTGGCCGACCCCTCGCACGCCGGGGGCCGCCGAGACCTGGTGGCCCCCTTGTCCTACGCGGCGGTCGCCGCCGGAGCGGACGGCCTGCTGGTCGAGGTTCACCCCGACCCCGAGACGGCGACGTCGGACGGCGATCAGTCTCTGGATTTCGGTGAGTTCGAGGGACTCATGTCGGGGCTCAAGGCGTTCGCCGCCGCGGCGGGACGCACGTTGAACCCGCTCGCGGCCGCGTCCGTCAGCGGTTGAGGAGCGCCGACAGGCTGGAGCGGGCCGCCTCGAGCTGGACGAGCACGGCGCGACGCGA
This sequence comes from Gemmatimonadota bacterium, assembly GCA_003248075.1. Taxonomy (GTDB): domain Bacteria; phylum Gemmatimonadota; class Gemmatimonadetes; order Longimicrobiales; family Gaopeijiaceae; genus SZUA-318. The sequence continues at coordinate 55,108 of QJYK01000237.1, forward strand.
CGTGCCGCCCACCCCGTCGCGTGCGTCGACCGCCCCTTCCCAATCGAAGACCCGGAGCACATCGTCGCCGAAGGCTTCGTGGGCTTGGCTGAACGCCTCTGGCTCGAGGGCGGACAGGCCCACGCCGGACTCCTCGGCACGGCGAACCAGGCGCCCGATCACCTCGTGGCTCTCGCGGAACGGAACGCCACGACGCACGAGGTAGTCGGCGAGGTCGGTCGCGAGCAGCTGGGTATCCATCACCGCCCGCATGCGCTCGGGCCGGAACCGGGCGGTGGCGACCGCGCCCGTGGTCGCCGGGAGCGTCACGCTCAGCGTGTCCACCGTATCGAACAGCGCCTCCTTGTCCTCCTGCAGGTCCCGGTTGTATCCCGTGGGGAGTCCCTTCAGCAGGGTCAGGAGCGCGGTCAGGTTCCCCACGAGCCGACCCGCTTTTCCCCGGGCCAGCTCGGCCGCGTCCGGGTTGCGCTTCTGCGGCATGAGACTCGAGCCGGTGCTGAAGCCGTCCGAGAGGCGAATGAACCCGAACTCGGTGGACGAGAAAAGGACGAGATCTTCGCCAAGTCGCGACAGGTGCACCCCGATCATCGCGCCGGCATACGCCAGGTCGCAGATCCAGTCGCGGTCCGAGACCGTGTCGACGCTGTTCTCCGAGATGCCCTCGAACCCCAGTTCGACCCGGAGCGCCTCGCGATCGACCGGGAACGGGCACCCCGCGATCGCGCCGGAGCCCAACGGGAGCACTGCGGCCGTCGCTCGGGCCGTCCGCATGCGCTCGGCGTCGCGCAGGAAGGCCCACGCGTGGGCCAGCGCCCACTGCGACGCCCGGATCGGCTGCGCCTGCTGCAGGTGGGTGTAGCCCGGCATGATGTCGTCGAGGCCCGACTCGGCCAGGCCGATCAACGCCTCGACGAGTCGACCCAGATCGAGGAGCACCGCCTCGGCCGCGGCCATGCCCCAGAGGCGGACGTCGGTGGCCGCCTGGTCGTTCCGGGAGCGGCCGGTATGGAGCTTCCCCGCGACCTCTCCCACCGCTTCCCTGAGCATGCGTTCGACGGCGGAGTGGATATCCTCCTCGGGGGCGTCGACGAGCCCCTCGCGGCCGATGCGCTCCGCCACGGCATCCAGTCCCTCGTGGAGCTGCTTCACCTCGGCTTCGGTGAGCACACCGGCGCCCCACAGGGCCCGGGCCCAAGCCACGCTGCCTCGAATGTCCTCGCGCCAGAGCCGGCCATCGACGGGGAGGCAGAGGTTCAGCGGCACCATCTCCGGCGCCATACCCGCGACGAAGCGACCCCCCCAGAGCCCCTTTGCCGGCTGCCTCCCCGCGGGCTCCGTCACGAGGCCGTCAGGGCCCGCTCGAGGATGTCGAGCCCCTCGTCGATCTCGGCCTCGGTGATCGTAAGCGGCGGAACGATGCGCACGACGTCCGGTCCGGCCGGTACCACGAGGAGCCCTCCTTCGCGGGCCGCCGTGACCACCGGCGCGGCCGGGCCATCCAGCACCAGGCCCCGCATCAGGCCCAGTCCGCGCACCGTGCGGACGCGGGCCGACCGACCCGCGAGGGATTCGAGCCCCGAGACCAGGTGGCGCCCGAGCTCCTGGACACGCTCGAGGAAGGCGGGGTCGGCGATCGTGCGCGTCACCGCTGCGCCCACGGAGGCCACCAGCGGCCCGCCGCCGAACGTGGTGGCGTGATCCCCTGGCTTGAGCGTTTCCGCGACCCGGTCCGACGCGACCACGGCACCCATCGGAAGGCCACCTGCGAGGGGCTTGGCCAGCGTCATCAAGTCGGGAACCACCCCGGCGTGCTGCCACGCGAACAGCCGACCCGTGCGTCCGAGCCCACACTGGATCTCGTCGAAGATCAGCAGCGCTTCGTGCTGGTCGCACAGTCCGCGGAGCGCCGACAGGAAGTCCGGCGGGATCGGGCGGACTCCGCCCTCACCCTGCACCACCTCGATGATCACCGCTGCGACGGTACCGCCCGACAGCGACGCCTCGACGCCCCGGACGTCTCCCACGTCGGCGAACCGGACGCCTGGCATCACGGGAAGGAAGGGCTCCCGGTAGGCGGGCCGGTCGGTCGCTGCGAGGGTCCCGAACAGTCGGCCGTGGAACGACCCACGGAACGCCACGAACTCGTGTTTTCCGGGACCCGCGGTGGTACCCGCCCAGCGACGCGCGAACTTGAAGGCCGCTTCGTTCGCTTCCGCGCCGGAGTTGCAGAAGAAGACGCCGCCGGGGAAGCTCCCCTCCACCAGCAGCTCGGCCAGCTCCACCGCCGGCCGCGTCCGGTACAGGTTCGACGTGTGCACGAGCCCTCGAGAGAGCGCTGACTCGATCGCCCCCCGCACGACCGGCGACGCGTGACCCAGCGCGGTGACGGCGATGCCTGCCGTGAAATCCAGGTACCGCCGACCACCGGTGTCCCACACGTGACAACGTTCGCCGCGCTCCAGCTCGAGGTCCGGCTGGGCGTACAGTGGCAACAGCGCCCCCCGGGAGACGGCGGGCGCGCTCATGGCAACAACTCGACGTGGTTCAGCAACGGAGTCCTCGCTCGGGCTCGAAGCCCAGCATGAGGTTCATGTTCTGGACCGCCTGACCGGCGGCTCCTTTCCCCAGGTTGTCGAACGCCACCATCAGGGTGACGACCTCGCCGGCGAGGCCAGCGTTGTCCGAGGCGCCCAGTACCAGGGCGTCGGAGTCCACGACGTCGACCAGTCGAGGTACGCCGTCCGTCACGCGAATCGTCGCGGCGCCCGCGTATGCGTCGACCCAGGCCGTGCGGATCCTCGCGGCATCCACGCCCTCGGCGACCGGAAGGTAGATCGTCTCCAGGATCCCTCGGGCGAGCGGAAGGAGATGGGGTTGGAAAAGGAGCGGAACGCCGGGAAGCCGCGCCCGCATCTCGAGCAGGTGCCGGTGTCCGTTCCCGGTCGCGTACGCGCGATAGTCCCCCGCCACCTCGGCGAAGAGCAGCTCGCGCTTGGGCGTGCGCCCCGCGCCGGTCACGCCCGACGCGGCGTTCACGACCACCGGCGCTCCGGGTTTCAGCATCCCGTGCTTCACGAGCGGTTGGAGCGCGAGCTGCACACCCGTCGGGTAGCAGCCCGGGTTCGCCACCAGCCGGGCACAACGCACCTTTTCGCCCTCCAGGTCCGCCATGCCGTAGACCGCGTCCGCGTCGCGGCCGGAGCCGGGACGGTGGTCCGCAGTCAGATCCACCACGCGCTTTCCGGCCGCCAGGGCACGCTCGGCCCACGGGACGGCGGCACCGTGGGGCAGGCACAGGAAGACCAGCTCGACGCCGTCCAGCGGCGCCGAGCGCGCATCCACCAGGTCGAGACCCACCACGCCCGAGGGCTCCCCGGCCTGACTCTCCGACGTGGCGAACGCCACGTGCACGCCATCGTGGCCCGAGAGGACGCGCAGGACCTCCAGCCCGGTGTACCCGGTGGCGCCCACGACGCCAAGAGGAATAGAGGAAGTATGCATCTTCATGGCATGATTATGCATTTACTCGAGGGCGCCGTCAATCCTCGCCCGCACCGGCCATCGACTCCAGACGCGTCTGCACGTCCTGGAGCGCCGAGGCGTCGCGGAGGATCAGCAGGATCGTGTCGTCTCCGGCGATGGTTCCGAGGACCTCGGGCCAGCTCTCCCAGTCGATGCCCGCCGCTACCGTCTGGGCTCCCCCCTTGAGCGTGTGGACGACCAGCAGGTTCCCCACCCCCTCCGCGCCCGCGAAGAGCGTGGGCAGCAGCGCGGCCAGGGCGGGCGTGCTGTCCCACTCCTCCGGGACGGCGTAGTGGGAGGTGCCGCTCGCGTCCGGGACCTTCACGAGTCGCAGCTCGCGTATGTCCCGGGAAAGCGTCGCCTGGGCGACCTCGGCGCCCAGGGCAAGAAGCTGCTCGCGCAGGGCCTCCTGGCTCGAAAGACGATGCTGGCGGACGATCTCGAGGATCCGGGCGTGGCGCTCCCGCTTGTTCAAGCCACGGCCCCGTCCGCCAGGGACCGGATGCCCTCGGGGTCGAAGCCCACGCTTCGGCCCACCTCGGCGCCGCCCCGGAAGAGGATGAGCGTGGGAATGCCCCGTATCCTGTAGCGCTGGGCGATCCGCGGCGCCCGGTCCGTGTCCACCTTGGCCACCAGCAGCCGGCCCGCCAGCCGGCCGGCGATCTCGTCGACCACCGGAGCTACCAGCCGGCAAGGGGCGCACCAATCGGCGTGGAAGTCGACGAGCACGGGGGCCGCGGAGCCCAGGACGGTGGCGTCGAAGTCCTCCTCGGTCACCTTCACCGGACGATCCAGGAGGATCGGCCTTCCGCACGAGCCGCACGTCGGCCGGTCGCCGGCCCGCGCGAGGTCGACGCGGTTCATCTTGAGGCAGAATGCGCAACGGACGGTCAGCGGTTGCCGACCGTCCTGCGCCTCCGCTCCGGTCTCTACCTCCACGCGGCCCTGCCCTTTCGTTGCCGGTCAGGTCGGTGCGCGTCGCGCCCCGACGTGAGTCAGTTCATCTCGTACCGCATCCGGATCATGGCCAGACGACCGATGCTCGGCACGCCCACGAAGCTCTGGTTGTGGGCGTTGAACACGTTGTTCACGCTGAGCTGGACCGTGGCGCGGCTGCCCGGAATCTGATATCCGACCGCTGCATCGAACACCTTCGTGTCGGGGACGTCGCCCTCGAACCCCGCCGACACCGCCGGGAACCCGTTGTTGAAGCGGAAGCGGCCTTCCGCGTTGAAGCCCGCCCGGGCGTCCCGGTACCCCAGCGACACCGAGCCCTTGTGCGTGGGCGCGTTGAGCGAGATGGGGGACCCGTCCTCGATGGTGAACGTGTCGTCCGAGACCCACGAGTACGAGCCGCCGAGGGTCCAGCGATCATCGAGGAGCCACTGGAGTGCCAGGTCGGCGCCCCAAAGCGTCAGGTCACCCACATTCCGGTAGCTCACGATCAGGTCCGATCCACCCGAGAAGAGCGGCGAGGACACCACTCCGATGGGGACCTGCGCGATCCCGGCGGCCAGGGCCGGGATGACCGATTGAGCGAGCTGTTGCGCCTGCTGCTGCGCCACGTCCAGTGGGAGCCCCGCGCCGACGAGCATCTGCGTGATCGCGGTGACCACCGGCACCGTGATGAACGCGCCCACGTCCTGCCCGTTGAAGAGGACGAGTGGCGTCTGCACGAGCAGGGGTGACACGAAGTCGTTCTGGGTCGAGCGGTAGACGTCCGCCGAGATCTTGACGCGGTCGTTCAGGATCGCGGTCCAGCCCACCTCGTAGGTCTCGGTATTGCTCTCCTTGATGCTGGGCACGCCCGGCAGGTTCGCCTGTGACAACGGGATCAGCGTCTCGTCCACGGGGTGGTAGAGCATCGTCCCGATGGACCCCGGCTGTGGGCTGAGCGCCGCAAGACCCTGGAGGAGCTGGAGCACCTGCTGTTGCGTGACGCCCCCCGGGAGCGGAACGCCGCCTCCCTGGACCTGGGCCATGAGCACGCCGATCGCCGCCGGCCAGAACCCGGTCGTCGCGCCCATGGGGAGCGTCTGGCCGGCGCCCCCCGGGTTGAAGGGCGAGCGGAAGCCCATGAGCGAACCGTCGTCGTTCTGCAGGGACCATCCGTCACGGCCGGTCCCGAAGGCCCTCAGCCCGTAGCCAAGGGCGGCCAGCCCCGGCGCGAAGCCGTTCGAGATGTCCAGGAAGTAGTTCAGGCTCGACGGAGAGGAGTAGGCCTGGTTGTACGAGAGCCGGAAGGTGTTCTCGTCGTCCGGCCGAAGGACCAACGCCGCCCGCGGTGAGAAAACGTTGTGGTCGAGGATCGAATGGTGGTCGATCCGGCCGGCCCCGACGAGATCCACACGCTCGGTGAGGGAGGCCCTCCCCTGCAGGTAGACGCCCCACTCGTCCATCGAATCGTCGTCCTCGTACTGCCCGTTGATGTTGCCCTCGGTCCGTGGGCGGGTCCCGATGTAGTCGAAGCCGTACGTGAAGTCCAACCGGCCGTCCGCGGCGTCGAATCCGTGCTGGAGCTGACCGACCACGAGCCGCGACCGGTCGACCAGCGGCACGCCGTTGTTCAGCAGATAGCTCTCCCCGGCGTCGCTCGTGTTCAGATAGGCCTGGGCGAAGAAGCGCTGGAAGTTCACCCTGGCCTGATAGAACGCGTAGACCCAATCCACGGTCTGCCCGGTGCCCAGGCCGGTGAGCTCGACCCCCGAGGAGTTGTTGCGGCCATAGGTGGCGATGAATGTGCCGTCCTCCGCGAAACGCCAGTCGGCGCGGGCCTCGAACCCGAACCGCTCGGTGCTGTAGTCACGGTTGCCGATGCGCCCGCACGCCGCCGTCGCCTCGGCCTGCGTGAGGCCTCTCAGCATCTTGTCCGCCAAGCACTGCTGCGGGTTCTGATTCGCGGACAGGCGGTTGGCGATCTCCGTGGGATCGTCGAAATGCCACTCGTCCCCCCGGAGGTACTGCCCGGAGACCTTGACGCCCAGGTCGCTCCCCAGGAGGAACGCGGTGCGGAAGGAACCCTGGAAGATGCTGCGCTCGCCCCCGCCGACCGTAACGGAGGTGCCCTGGGACGCGAGCGGCGACTTGGTAATGATGTGCACCACCCCGTTTGCGGTGTTCGGCCCGTACAGCGCCGACCCGGGTCCGAGCACCACCTCCATGCGGTCGATGTCGTCATCGTTCGCGGGGATGAAGTGCATCAGGTTCACACGCAGCGACGGGATCCCGGCCAACCGGTGATCCGTCAGCATGTGCAGGGACCCCGAGAAGATGTTGTTGAAGCCCCGTACGACCACGTTGGAGCCCTGGATCCCGTACGTGATGATGTCGACGCCCGGAGACAGTCGGAGATGATCCACAGGCGTCGTCGTCGGGCGGTCTCGGATGTCGTTCGCATGCACGGTGAAGACCGTGGCCGGGGCGTCCGTCTCCTTCTCCTCGTTCCGGGACGCGGTCACCACGACCTGGTCGAGCTCGAACGCGTCGGACGTGAGCCGGATGTCGTACGTCGTGGTCTGGCCGGCGCTCACACCGACGCCGTCGAAGCGCTGGTCACGGTATCCCACGAGTTGGACGAACAGCGAGTAGGTCCCCGGGGGGAGCTGCAGCCGGTAGCGACCCGCGTCGTCGGTCAGCATGGAGCGCTGGGCACCGCCCAGGACCTGGATCTGCGCACCGCTCAACGCTCGGCCGTTTTCCGCATCCGTCACGGTCCCGACCAGCTGCCCCTGCTGGGCGGCTGCGAGACCGGGAAGCGCGAGGGTCAGAGCTGCGAGGGTGAGCGCGCGGGTCGTACGGGAGAGTGACGGAAGCATGTCGAACCCTCGACTGAGAGGTGTTTTCGTAGCCGGCGGGAAGGGCTCGTGCACGAAGGTACTGCCCCAAGCGTTTGTCCCGCAAACGATTTGGGAGCCCCCGCGGCGTCGGCTGTCAGCGCCCCGGCCGCCCGGTCAGCGGCTCCTGCGTCAGCGTCCCGGCGGGGGGGCGTCGTCGGTGATCGGCCGGCGTCGTGGAACCGTCCGGGAGATCACCACGTGGGGCACTCCGAGCTCTTCCAGCAGCCGCTCGAAGGCGCGCACATCGTCGTCCAGGATCGCGTCACGTGCGCGCGCGTGTCCGTCCCATTCGGCTGCGAGGTCTCGTAGCCGCTCCTTCGCCCCCTCGGTCACCGGGGGCTCGGTTCCGTCGACCGATTCGACCAGCGCGAGGATCTGCGCGTCGAGGCGGTTCAAGAAGTTGATGACGTCCTGGAACGTGCGTTGGTCCGGCTGCACGAGCGCGCCCTCCCAACCGTCGATCTTCTCGGCGAGCGCCTTGGCCACCGCGGCGATGGTATCCGCGGAGGCGTTCTCTGCCGTGCTCTCCACAACCGCGTCCACCTGGGCCCCCACGGAGCGTAGCGCATTCACCGACTCATAGAGCTCCCGTGCGAGGCCCTGGGCGTCGGCCACCAGCCGATCCTGCTCGGCGTATTGCGTCGCATTCGCCGTCCGGCGGGGATCGGGGAGCACGCGGAGGGATACGGTCGCGGTGTCGGGGCCGTGCCGGAGACGCACGCCGTAGTCCCCGGGGGGGAGCTGACGCCCCTGCAGGGATCCATACGTCTGCAGGCCCTCGACCGAGGGAAGACCCTCGGCCCGAAAGTTCCAGGCCAACCGGTTCAGACCCTTCGTCAGCGAGTCCAGCTTGGTGAACCGCTCGTTCCCGGCCGCCTTCGGATCCGTGGCGTAGGTACGCACCGCCGTGCCGGACCCGTCCAGGATCTCCAGCGTCACCAATCCCGCCGGCGGGGCCGAGAAGGAGAAGAAGAGCTGGGCCCCGGCCGGAGGGTTGGCACCCGTCCGTGGTCCTCCGCTCCCCCCGAACGACGCCTGGATCGTGGGGCGCGGCTGGAAGAGGTGCATCGCCGAGGCCACGGTCTCGGCGCCGACCTGACGGAGTGGGGACAGGTCGTCCAGCACCCAGAACGCTCGGCCCTGGGTGGCCGCCACCAGGTCTCCGTTCCGGATCGTCAGGTCGGTGATCGGGACGATGGGGAGCTCGAGCTGGAAGGGCTTCCAGGCAGCCCCCCCGTCCAACGACACGTAGAGGCCCGTCTCCGTACCTGCGAAGAGCAACCCCGGACGGACCGGGTCCTCGCGCACCACGCGCACCCAGGCACCATCCGGGATGCCTGCAACGATGTGCCGCCAGCTCCTGCCGTAGTCCGTGGTCTTGAAGATGTGCGGCGCGAAGTCGTTGTACTTGTAGCGGGTGATCACCACGTACGCCGAGGCCGGATCGTGCGGGGACACCTCGATCGAGTTGACCAGAGCCTCGCCCAGGTCACCGGGTGTCACGGCAGCCCAACTGGCGCCGTCGTCCCGTGTCAGCTGCACGAGGCCGTCGTCGGTCCCTACCCAGATGGTGCCCTGCTCGTGGGGCGAGGGGACCACGTAGAAGATCGTGTTGTACGTCTCGCCACCAGCTCCCTCGTTGGTGATGGGACCACCGCCCGCCCCCTGCTTCTCCACGTCGTCCCGGGTGAGGTCCGGGCTGATCTCCACCCAGCTTTGACCTCCGTCGGACGTCCTCAGAAGGACGTTCCCCCCGTGGTAGATCACGCGCGGATCCTGGGGGGAGACCACGATCGGGGCGTTCCAGTTGAAGCGGTAGCGCTGGTCCTTCGGGAGCGTGCCCAGGCCGAGGAAGGGGTACGCCATGATGGGCTTCGACTCCCGCGTCTCGCGGTTCCAGACGTCGATCAGGCCCTGGTAGCAACCACCAAACACCCGCACCGGATTCGCCTCGTCGAAGGCGAGATAGGCGCTCTCACACCCCGAGACCGAGTAGAAATCGGACCAGCCGACCCCTCCCTGGGCAGCGGAAGCGATCCCGACCGCCGAGTTGTCCTGCTGGCCTCCGTAGATGTGGTAGGGGAAGCGATCGTCCGTGGCGACCCGGTAGAACTGGGCCGTGGGCTGGTTCTGCAGCGTGGACCACGTCCCGCCCCCGTTGTAGGAGATCTCGGCGCCACCGTCGTCTCCGAGGATCATCCGGTCCGGATCGTCGGGATCGATCCACAGGTCGTGGGTGTCCCCGTGTCCGACCTGAATCGCCGTGAAGGTCCGGCCGGCGTCGATGGAGCGGAGCATCGGGGCATTGAGCACATAGACCGTGTTTTCGTCGACGGGGTCGGCGAAGACCTCCATGTAATACCAGGAGCGGGCCTGCGTGACCCGGTCATCGCTGGTCTGCGTCCACGTTTCGCCGGCGTCGTCCGACCGGTAGACGCCGCCCTTGCCGTCCGCGGCCTCGACGTTGGCCCACAGCCGGTCCGGATCGGCGCGAGAGACGTCGATACCGATCTTCCCCATGAGCTCGGGGAGCCCCTTCCCGAGTCGAGTCCACGAGTCCCCACCGTCCGTCGATTTCCACACCCCCGATCCCGGACCGCCCGAGCGAACGGCCCAGGGGTAGCGGCGGTGGTCCCAATACGCCGCGTACAGGATCCTCGGATTCGTCATGTCCATGGCCAGATCGGCCGCGCCGGCGTCGGGGCTGACGAAATGGACCCGCTCCCAGGTCCCGCCCCCGTCGCGCGATCGGTAGATGCCCCGGTCCTCGGTGGCTCCGTACGGGGGGCCCTGAGCCGCGACGTAGACCAGGTCGGGGTCGCGGGGGTGGATGCGGATGCGCGAGATCTGTCGCGTGCGCTCCAGGCCCACGTGCGTCCAGGTGCGTCCAGCGTCGGTCGATCGGTAGACGCCGTCCCCGTGCGACGTCGTGACCCCTCGGACCGCATGCTCCCCCATCCCCACGTACACGACGTTCGGATCGAGCTCGGAGACCGCGATCGCTCCGACGGAGCCGGTCTTGAAGAATCCGTCGGAGACGTTGGTCCAGGTCTCACCCCCGTCGGTGGTCTTCCAGACCCCCCCTCCCGTGCCCCCGAAGTAGAACGTGCGCGGTGCCCCCCGCACGCCCTCGACGGCGTTGGAGCGCCCCCCCCTGAACGGACCCACATTGCGCCATTTCATGGCTGCGACGGCCTCCTCCGTCAGCCAGTCCTGCGCCCCGAGCGCCACGGGTGATGCCCCGAAGCAGAGGGCGGCTAGCGTCCACAGGGCGTTCGTGCGCACGGGAGGAAGCATCGGTCCGGTCTCCGGGTCGAGGGGGGACCGCATGCTACATGCCGCCCACGCGCCGCGGCAACCGGCGTCGCTCTGGCGTCGAGCCCCGCCCTCCGGCATGATCGGACGTCAACAGGAGACCCGACTTTCCCGCCCGTGCCGCCAACCCGCTTCGACCGGAACCGCTTCGAGGATGCCCGAGCCCGCATCGCCGGCTCGGTGCACCGCACGCCGCTCCTCCTCTCGCGGACGCTGTCGGAGCGCGTGGGAGCGCCGCTCTACCTGAAATGCGAGAACCTCCAGAAGACGGGGGCCTTCAAGGTGCGCGGCGCGCTGCACCGTCTGCTCATGCTCACGGACGCCGAGCGGGCCCGCGGCGTCGTGACGATCTCCGCCGGGAACCACGCCCAGGCCGTCGCGTGGGCAGGCAACGCGGCCGGGGTGCGGGCGGTCGTGGTCATGCCCGAGGGAGCGTCGAGGGCCAAAGTCGAGGCGAGTCGGGGGTACGGAGCCGAAGTCGTGCTCCACGGCGACGCCAAAGCGGCGTTCGCACGGGCCTACGAGCTGGCCGAAGAGCGGGGGCTGCGCTTCGTGCATCCCTTCGACGACGAGGAGGTGGTCGCGGGGCATGGGAGCTGCGCGCTCGAGATCGTTGAGGAGCTTCCGGACGTCTCCATGGTCGTGGTGCCGGTGGGTGGCGGAGGCCTGTCGTCCGGAATCGCCGCGGCCATCGCGGCGGTCCGCCCCGGCGTCGACGTCTGGGGCGTCGAGCCGGAAGGCGCAGACGCCATGAGCCAGTCGCTGGCGGCTGGGAGGGCGGTCCACCTCGATCGCGTCGACACGCTTGCCGACGGTCTCGCCGCTCCGATGGCGGGCGAGCTCAACCACGCGCTGCTCGCGGCGCACGCCCGGGGTGTCGTGACCGTGAGCGACGCCCGGATCGTGGAGGCCCTTCGGTTGCTGCTCGAGCGCACGAAGCTCCTTGCGGAGCCCGCCGGCGCTGCCGGGCTGGCCGGGCTCCTCTCGGGCGCCGTTCCGACTCCCACGGGTCCCGCAGCCATCGTGATCAGTGGAGGAAACGTCGACATGGCCACCCTGTCACGGCTACTGGCCTAGGAGATCCCGACCGGTGTGCCGCTTCGTCGCCTACCTCGGGGAGCCACTCCCGGCCGCGCCCCTCGTATTCGGCGGGAGCCACTCGCTCTACCAGCAGAGCTGGGCTCCCAAGGAGCTGCTGCGCGGCAGGATGAACGCCGACGGATATGGCGTGGTCTGGTACGACGCGGGCGTTCCGCGACGGATCGCGGAGCCGCGGCCCATCTGGTACGAGTCCGATCTCGAGAAGGCTCTGGACTCGGTGCGCTCGGGCTGCGTGGTGGCGGCGCTGCGTAACGCCACGCCGGGCCAAACCGTCGATCGGGCCGGGCTCCTCCCGATGGTGTACGGGAAATGGACCTTCGTCCTGAACGGCTTCGTTCCGGACTTCCATCGGGGGCACATGCGCTCCCTGAGGAGCGAGCTGTCCGACGAGCTGTACGGGGCCCTGCGGGGAAGCTCGGACGCCGAGACGCTCTTCCTGCTGGCCGTCGGCGCCGCCGAGGCGGGAGCATCCCCGTCGGAGGCGCTCGAACAGGTCGCCAAGCAGGTCGCCGCACGGGTCGGCAAGGCCGAGGCCCAGCTCAACATGGTGCTCACCGACGGACAACGGCTCGGTGTGATCCGCTCCTCGACGGTTCTCCTCACCAACTCCCTGTATCGCGCCGAGAGACAGGCGTTCGCACCGGGTGGCGTAGTCCTGGCCTCCGAGGTGACCCAGCCCGAGGCCGCGTGGGTCCCGGTGGACGGCCACCACCGCATGGACATCGACGTGGACGGATGTGGCGAGGCGGAGCTGGTCTTCCTGTGATCGGAGGCCGGCTCGGACTCAGATCGCGAACGGATCCACCTCGTCGGGCTCGTGGCCCGGGTCGAGCCCGCGGGCGACGAAGCGGCCACGGAACTCCTCCGCGCGCTCGAGGAGGAAGCCGCTGGCGAAATCCTCGCCAAGACGCTTGGCACCCCCCAGCCCCAGATCGTAGAGCTCGAGGGCCGTCGCACGGATCGAGGGATCTGCGAGCCCGGCGCGTCCGGCCCTGGACAGGGCGTCGTGAGAGGCCGGTGGCAGGGACTCGTGGGCGGCTTCGAGCGCGGTCCCGTCGTAGAGGAGCCCGGCCAGGATCAGGCACGGCACCGGCGCCCAGGCCGGACGCAGCGAGTCCACGGACCGCAGCTCCAGGTACCCACGCGGACGCACCTCCGGGAACAGCGTCGACAGGTGGGCCCGCCACTCGTCCAGGCTGGCCCCCGCAGCCCAGCTCGCCCTGAATCGAGGAGCCGGCGTCCCTTCCGGCACCCCGATGAAGTTCGCCGCGTCCAGGGCGAACGACGCGTACTGGGAAACCGGGTCCCTCCCGTCCGCGAACAGGCCGGTCCGCGACGGGTCCAGGTGTCGCCACTGCTCGGCGCGCAGGGAGCGCACGCCCGCATCGACCCCCGCGTAACGGGGAGAGTTGGCGAAGAGGGCCGTCACGAACGGAGCCGCACGGTTGGCGACCGACCACCGGCGGACCGGGCGGCCGCCCAGGTCGAGATTCACGTGGATGGCCGCCGACTGCGTCATCATCCGACGTCCCCACGGACCGATCGCCGCGTAGTGTGCCGCCTGTTTGCGGTACCGCTCCGAAGCCACCAGGAGCGCGGCGTCCTCTGCGGCGTTGAGGGGGTCGATCCCGCGCGAGAGCAGCGCGACACCCGACCGCTCGGCTGCCTGATACACCGGCCGCAGGGTGTCCTCCAGCGCGGTGGTGAGGTCGCCGACGCTGGCGAAGGGGAGCGTGCTCAGCTCGAGCTGCCCCCCGGGCTCGAACGTGAGCCATCCCGCGCCAGGTACCGTGATGCCGGCCGCTCCACGGCCCTGCGCCCCGAAACCCCATCCCCGCTCCTCTCCGGCCCGCCTGAGCACGCCGATCAGACCCGGACCTTCGGGTCCGTCCTCCGGGGCGACGCGACGACCCGTCTCGGCCCTGACCGGGATCAACTCCAGCTCGGCACCCACCGCTAAGCGCCCTTCGTCCCCGAGGGTCGCGGACATGCGCTCGCGGATCTCCGCCACGAGCAGTCGATGGGGGAGCCTCTCGACCGTGACCGGGGTCAGCGTATGGGCCTCCCGAGCACCAGGGCGAACAGACCGTCGTGGTCCTCCACCCATTGGTCGATCTCCAGCCCCGCCCTCCCGAGCAGCCGCGCCACGGTCGGTCTGTCGTACTTGCAGCTGATCTCCGTGCGTACCGACTCGCCTGCGGCGATGCGCACCTCATGTCCGCGGGCGAACACGACGCGTTGGTCGGCCCGGGCGACCAGGTGCATCTCGATCCGGCCCTCCGCCTGATCGTAGAAGGCCCGGTGGCGGAAGTCTGCGGGACGGAAATCGGCTCCGAGCTCTCGGTTCAGCACCTCGAGCACGTTCAGGTTGAATTCGGCGGTGACGCCTTCGGCGTCGTTGTAGGCTCGCTCCAGACGGGCCACCGACTTGTGGGGGCCCGGTCGGCGATCCGCACCCAACAGCAGACGGTCGCTACCCCGCATCCTGCGCGCCATACGGCCCAGCAGATCGACGGCCTCCGGCTCCGGGAAATTCCCGATCGTGCTGCCCAGCAGGGCGAACCACGTCGGCTCCGGCAGCTCGAGTTCGATCTCGAGCGGCTCCGACATGTCGGCGACGACGGGCTCCACGCGGAGCTCGGCATACTCCGAGCGCAGGCGTGACGCCGTCGCGTCGAGGAAGCCCCCGCTTACGTCCACCGGGACGTAAAGGCAGGCCGGGTCCCGTGCGGTCATGGCGTCGAGCACGATCCGCGACTTCTGAGCGCTGCCCGCGCCGAGCTCGACCAGCGCCACCGGTCGATGCCGACGCACCCAGTCTGGGATCCAGCGCTTCATCAGCGCCCGCTCGGTCCGCGTCGGGTAATACTCGTCGAGCTCGGTGATCCGCTCGAAGAGCTCGGATCCACGCGCGTCGTAGAAGTATTTCGACGAGATCTCCTTCGGCGAGGCTGCCAGACCGCGCAGGACGTCGTCCAACATCGTGGCCCGGTCGTGCGGATCGGAGGACAGCGTGCTCCTGCTCGGGTTCTCACGCATCGCGGGCGCAGCGCAGTCCGGAGAAGATCTGACGGCGG
>QJYK01000245.1 GCA_003248075.1 Gemmatimonadota bacterium
GCCCCCGCTCCGGAGCCCCCGCGGCGTGGGCCGACAGGCCCGAGAAGCGGAACTGGGCGGACTTCACCGCCAGGTTCGAGCCGGGACTCGCGTCGTTTTCGTCGCCTGCGTGCCAGGCCAGCACCACGTCCACGTCGTCGAAGAGCCCGGCTCGGACCATGTAGACCTTCCCCGAGCCGCCCTCCTCGGCGGGCGTGCCGTAGAGGCGAATCGTGCCGGGGCTCCCCGTGCGCTTCAGCCACTCCGCCGCGGCGAAGGCGCCGGCCGACGAGGCCGTCCCGTACAGATGATGACCGCACGCGTGGCCGGCTCGCTTCCCGTCGATCGGCTGCCGGACCGGGACGCGGTCCTGGTTGATGCCGGGAAGCGCGTCGAACTCGCCGAGCACGCCGATGACCGGCCGGCCGCTACCGTACTCGGCCACGAAAGCGGTCGGGATGCCGGCCACGCCCCACTCCACCTCGAAGCCGTGTGCCTCCAGCTCCGCCGCGAGGAGCGCCGAGCTCTCGGTTTCCATGTACCCGACCTCGGCCAGGTCCCAGATCTTCATGGCCAGGTCCGTGAGCTCGTCCTCGCGCTCGTCGAGGAAGGTCATGAGCTCGGGCTTGCTCATCTGGGCGGCGCCCGTGGCGGGGAGAGAGAGCACGAAGAGGCAGGCTGCACTCAGCGCTCGGAACACGGCGACCTCACTGGCGGGAAGGGGGAACGGGCGCCCTGGGGTTCCGGCGGACCCCCGCATCCACGGCGACCCTGGAGGGACACCGACGGGGTCCGCCGAACCGACGACTCACGGCTGCTCACTGATCAGCGGGTTGAGACCTCTGTCGCGCAGGAGCTGATTGAAGCGCGCCAGATCGCCGTCCAGCAGGTCCTGCAGCGCTCCCTCGGACGCCACCAGGATCTCCACCAGCACGGCGTTCACCTCACCCTGCTGGTCGGTCGGGGTGAAGTCGGCGGTCCCGACTCCTCCGGACAGGTGCCCCAGCTTCTCCAGCAACATCGCCGGGTAACGGACCCCGTCCTGCCCCGTTCCGGTGCTGCGCAGCTGCGTGAGCCCTTCTTCCACGCCGATGAACTGCTGCTCGAGCGCGCGCGCCTGCTCGACGAGGTCGGCCGCGCCGCCCTGGTCCTCCAGGATCTGCACCAGATCCTGCAGCTGGCGCCTCACCCACTCGATCCGGTTGATCGCAGTGGCCGTGCGCTCGCGCTCCGCGCGGAGCTCTTCGAGAAGCGCGGTCTGTGCCCTGATGTCGGCGATCGTGCCCGAGGAGTTCGGGTCCTTTCGCACCTCCAGCTGACGCGTAGCGGTCTGGCCGGCCACATCCAACGTGACGGTGTAGGTTCCAGGAGGCTGGAGGATCGACATCCCGTTGGAGATGACGCGGACGCGGTCCGGTCCCAGGTCGACCCAGTCCGCGTACATGGGGGTCGTGCGCATGCGCACCGGCGTGCCGCTCTCGCCCTCCAGATTCCACCACACCCGGTTGAGCCCTGCCTCGGACGTGCCGCGCAGCGAGCGGACCGGGTTCCCGGACGCGTCCGCGATGCGAAGGGTCACACGTTGTCCGGCGACGGCATCGCCCAGCCAGTAGTTGAGCGACGCGCCGTAGGGCGGGTTGTCGCCCGTTGTCATGTCGATGGTCATCTGTGCCGGTGTGGTGCGCTGCTGGAAGCGATACGCCGCCCTCGGCTGGAACAGGTGCGCGGATGCGGTGCGCGCGCTCGCGTCGAGCTGCTGCAAGGGCGACAGGTCGTCGAGGATCCAGAATCCGCGCCCGTACGTGCCGATCACCAGGTCGTTGAAGTGCTCCTGCACGAACAGTCCGTAGACCGGGGCGGGGGGGAGGTCGTTGATGAGCGGCTGCCAGTGGGCTCCGTCGTCGAACGAGACGTACAGGCGGTTCTCGGTGCCCAGGTAGAGCAGGCCCGGTCGCACCGGGTCCTCTTCGATGTCCCGCGTGAAGCTCAGGATGTGGTCCGCGATCCCGCTCACGATCCTGGTCCAGGTCCGGCCGAAGTCCTCGGTCTTGTACACGTAGGGGCGGAAGTCGCCGACCTGATGTGCCTCGACCGCGAGATAGGCCTTACCCGCGCTCCACTTCGACGCGTCGATGCCGCGTACGACACCGTCCCGCGGCCAGTCCGGGATGTTGCCGGTCACGTCGGTCCACGTGGCGCCATCGTCCCTGCTGACATGGACCTTGCCGTCGTTCGAGCCCGCATAGAAGACGCCTTGCTGTGCCGGCGATTCGTCGAACGCATAGATCACGCAGCAGTACTCGACGCCGATGTTGTCGGGCGTCAACCCGCCGCTGATCCCCTGCCGGCTCTTGTCGTTCGTGGTCAGGTCCGGGCTGATGACCTCCCAGCTCTGTCCGCCGTTGCGGGTGCGGTGCACGTGCTGGCTGGTGACATACAGCGTATTGCGGTCATGAGGGGACACCAGCAGCGGGAAGGTCCACTGGAAGCGATAGCGCAGCTCTTCCGCCGGCCAGCCGCCCGTGCTCTCGGGCCAAACCTCGACGTTACGGAACTGCCGGTTGCGCACGTCGAAGCGCACCACGATGCCCCCACGGGCGCCCGAGCCGGAGGCGCTGGACCACACGATGTTCGGATCCTCCGGGTCGGGAGTCGCGAAGCCGCTCTCGCCACCGCCGACGCTGAACCAGTCACCGCGTGGGATCGAGCCGCCCCCGAAGCCGCCGTATCCGGAGTTGCTCGGGCCCCAATAGGACGGCCCGTCCTGTCGATTCCCCATGACGTGGTAGGGGATCGCGTTGTCCGCCGTCACGTGGTACATCTGCCCGATCGGCAGCTCGATCCGCGCCCAGCTCTCTCCACGGTTGAGGGAGATATGGGTGCCCTGATCGTTCCCGATGATCATGCGGTCGCCGTTGGTCGGATCGATCCACAGGTCGTGATAGTCGCCGCCCGGACGCTGACGTCCCTGGTGGTTGATGTAGGTGAGGCCCCCGTCCAGCGTGCGGCTGAAGGCCGCCGTGAGGAAGTAGGCTTCGTCGGGATCGTCGGGGGAGACCCGACAGTTGTTGTAGTAGGCGGTGCGGCCCCCAAGGTCGCGGCTGTGATTCACGAGCTGCCATTCGTAGCCACCGTCGTCGGAACGCCACAGCTCCCCGCTCTCGGTCTCCTCCCCATGCCAGGGAACGCCGTCCCCGGTCTCGATGAGCGCGTAGACACGACGGGAATCGGCCTTGGTCATGCATACGTCGATCTTGCCCACCGGCAGCATCGGAAGCCCATGACCTTGGAGCCGCGTCCACGTGTCACCCCCGTCCCGGGACATGAAGATCCCCGAGCCGGGACCGCCGCTCTCCCGTCCCCACGTGTTCACGAGGATCTGCCACATCCCGGCGAACAGCACGCGAGGATTGTTCGGATCCATGACCAGGCTCGAGGCCCCGGTGTTGCGGTCGACGAAGAGCACGTGCTCCCACGTCCGACCTCCGTCGGTGGTCCGGTAGATCCCACGCTCGTCCTGGGGCGCGTGCGCATGCCCGACGGCGGCCACATAGACGATGTCGGGATTCGAGGGGTGCACGACGATGCGGCTGATGCGGCCGGTCTCGTCGAGCCCCATGTGCTGCCAGTGCTCCCCCCCGTCGGTCGAGCGGTAGACGCCGTCGCCGACGGTGACGTTGGAGCGGATGTGCGGCTCCCCCGTGCCTGCCCACACGATGGCCGGATCGGAAGGGGCGACGGCAAGGGCGCCGATCGAGTGTACGTCCTGTTCGTCGAAGACGGGACGCCAGTTGGTACCGCCGTCGTCCGTCTTCCACAGCCCGCCGGACGCCGCGCCGGCATAGTAGACGAGCGGGTTGCCGGACACGCCCGTCACGGAGGCGACCCGGTTGCCGACGGGGCCGATGTGGCGGAAGTGGAGCGCGTCCAGCCGGTCTGCGGGGACCGTCTGGGCGCAAAGGTCGGGTGGGGCGGCGAGCGTCACGGCGGGCGCTAGGACGCCGACGAGTACGAGGGAGACGCGACGGGCCAGCATGAGACGGCTCCTGGGTGGGGAGTCCGGGAAAGGCTGCATCTATCGCCTACGGGCGGGGAGGCGCCCGGATCGACCGGCCGTTCGGGGGCTGAATAGGCGGGGTCGACCGTTGGTCTGCAAGGGACGGTCCGCGACCCCCCGCCCGGTCGCGACCGGCGCGCGCGAGTCACGGGCGCAACCTTTTCGTGCCCGATCTCGTCTGAAGGGATGTGGCCTCGAGGCGAACCGGAGGGGGAACGATGAGCGGACTCGGCACGGACGTGGTCGCGGTGGCGTGCATCCTGGGCGGCGCCGCAGTGAGCGGGGCGGTGACGGCGCGGGCCCGCAGTGGCGGTGATGTGGAAGGGAGGCTCGGGTCCGGCTGCGTCGTCGAGGCGCTCCATGTCGGTCCACGGATGGTGGTGGTCAGTGGCGGGTCGGAGCACGTGGTGGTCGCGGCGCCGGATCGGGCGCGCGGCGACGCAGAGGCCTGCGCGGCGGTGGTGGATCCGCGGCTGAGGATCAGGATGGAGTTGTCGAACGAGCGCACGCAGCGCGTCCAGGAGCGCATGCAGCGCGCCCAGGAGCGGATGCAACGCGCTCAAGAGCGCATGGAGCGTGCCCAGGAGCGGATCGAGCGTGCCCGAGCGCGCGAGGGTGGGGTCCAGGCCGTGGAGCTCGACCGGGTGCGCTCGGAGCTCGAGGCCCGCCTCGCCGAGCTCAAGGGCGCGGAAGAGGGCCTGGAGGGGCTGGACGTGAGCGTCGACGGACTTCGTCTGAACCTGGATGGCCTCGGGGAGAGCCTGAGCCAACAGATCTCGACGGAGGTGGAGGGACGCCTCGAAGCAGAGATGCGTGAGCTCGAGAAGCGGCTGGAGCGCATCCGGAGGGACGGCGGGCGGTAGGGTCGGGCGGCCTCCGGCCGAGAACCCCGGGCGGCGACGGCCGCCCGGGGTTCTGTGTTTTTCCCCTGCAGGGTCCCCCCGAACGCGCGCGTCTGCCGAAATGCCGCGTGACCCGCTAATCTCCTGCCCTCGCGCAAGCACTCACGGGGATCCAGGAATGCCGGAACGCCGCACCCAGGTGCGTCCCACCATCGTCCGCCTGCTGTCCAACATGGCCAGCACGCGAGAGATCCAGCTTTACCTCAAGCGTTTCTCCCAGCTCGAGGCCGACCGCTTCGCGGTGGTGAAAGTGGGTGGGGCGGTCCTGAGGGACGAGCTGCCCGCGCTGGTCTCCTCGCTGGCCTTCCTGCAGCAGGTCGGGCTGACGCCCATCGTCATCCACGGCGCGGGACCGCAGCTGGACGAGGAGATGGCGGCTGCCGGCATCGACAAGGTGGTCGTAGACGGCCTGCGCTACACCTCGGCGGAGGGACTGGCCGTCGTGCGGCGTGTGTCCCAGCGCGAGAACCTCAGGCTGGTGGAGGCGCTCCAGGCCGAGGGCGTGCGCGCCACGTCCATCCACACGGGGGTCTTCGAGTCCGAATACCTCGATCGCGAGCGCTACGGGTTGGTGGGTCGCGTCGTGCGCGTCGAGACCGCCGGTCTGGAAGCGGCCATCGGCGCCGATTCCATCCCGGTCATCACGTCGCTGGGTGAGACGGTCGGCGGACAGATCCTCAACGTCAACGCCGACTGGTCCGCGAACGAGCTCGTCAAGCGCATCAAGCCTTACAAGATCATCTTCCTGACCGGAACCGGCGGAGTGCTGGACGAGCGCGGCAGGCTGATCGAGTCGATCAGCCTGAACACCCAGTACGACGAGCTGATGCGACAGCCCTGGGTCCACTCGGGGATGCGCGTGAAGCTGGAGCAGATCCACGACCTGCTGGTGGAGCTACCGCCGTCGACGTCGCTGTCGATGACCAGGCCGGACGAGATGGCCAAGGAGCTGTTCACCCACCGTGGGTCCGGAACGCTCGTGCGCCTGGGAGAGAAGATCGTCGCGTTCGACTCCTGGGAGGGTGTCGACACCGAGCGTCTCAGGGAGCTCATCGAGTCCAGCTTCGGCAGACGACTGAGCGCGGACTACTTCGAAGCGGTGCTGCCGCATCGGGTCTACGTCAGCGAGCTCTATCGAGCCGCCATCGTGCTGACGAGGGAGGGCGAGCACGCCTACATGGACAAGTTCGCGGTCAGCGAGGAGGCGCAGGGTGAGGGGCTGGGGCGCTCGATCTGGGACGTGATGCGCTCGGAGAACCAGAGCTTGTTCTGGCGGTCTCGACGCGGCAACGCAGTGAACGAGTTCTACTTCGCCAACGCCGACGGTGCGCTGCGCGACGACGTCTGGGCCGTGTTCTGGTATGGCCTCGAGAACTGGGACGACATCCGCGCCGCCGTGGCGGTGGCGCGCGCCCGACCACAGACCCTCAGTGAGGCAGCGCCGGCCTCGTGAGGCCGTAGAACCACGCCCCGGCGATCGCTCCCAGGAGCCCGACGAGCATCACAGGCACGCCGCTTCCCACCAGGGCGAAGATCGGTCCGGGGCACGCGCCCAGGAGGCCCCAGCCGAGGCCGAAGCAGATGCCGCCCAGGATATGACGCGCCGATGGGCGACGCTCCGAGGCGTCGGGATACCGGATCTCGTCACCACGAATGGTCCGTACCCGGAATCGCTTCATGAGCCCGAGGGAGACCGCCCCCACCGCGATGGCGCTTCCGATGACGCCGTACATGTGGATCGACCGAAAATGGAACATCTCCTGGATCCGGAACCAGGAAGCGACCTCGGACTTGATGAAGAGGATGCCGAGGAAGGTCCCGAGCAGGAGGTACACCACGAGGGACTCGGGGGTCTTCGCGGTCTCCTCGGGCCCGGTCCGGAGCGCGGTCTCGGGGGCCATCATGCGCCTCCCAGGAGAAGCGGGAGCAGGAGGTGGGCCGAGAGCAGGCCGCCCACGAAGAAACCGATCACGACCACGAGCGACGAGAGCTGGAGATTCGCCATGCCCGAGATCGCGTGGCCCGACGTGCAACCGTTCGCCCACCGGGCACCGAAGCCGACCAGGAACCCTCCCAGGAGGATCACCGCGACGCCGGGAACGGTGAGCAGGCTGCGCCAGGAGAACAGGTCGGCGGGCATCATCCCGGAAAACTCGGTGATGCCCAGGGCGGCGATATCCGCACGAGCGGCGTCCGTGATCGCCACCACGTGGTCGGGCTCCGACAGGACATGCGCCCCGAGGAAGCCCCCCAGCACCATTCCCGCCGCCATCATCAGGTGCCAAGCGCCCTTCTTCCACCAGTCGTAGTGGAAGTAGTC
>QJYK01000167.1 GCA_003248075.1 Gemmatimonadota bacterium
CGCCCGGGCCCATCACCTCTCTCTCGCCGGACGGCCGCTGGCTGGTCGGGGAAGGAGATGACGCGACGGAAACCAGGCCGGACATCGTTTTCGCCCGGCTCGACTCCGGCGAGATCCGTGTGCAGACGTACCTGCGCGCCGAGTGGCACGAGGAGGAGGGCGTCGTGTCACCCGACGGCCGCTGGATGGCCTACGTCTCGAACGAGGGGGGCGGGCGCGCGGTCTACATCCGCAGCTTCCCCGCTCCGGGGCCGGCCACCCGCGTATCCGCGGGCTGGAGCCCCGTGTGGTCTCCCGAGGGCGACGCGCTCTACTTCACGCGGGCCGATCGCATGATCCGCAGGAGCGTGCGACTCGGTGACGCCGTCGAGCTCGGACAGGAGTCCGATCTCTTCGGTGTCGAAGACTCATTCTTCGCCAGCCGAGCCCGGATGTACGACCTGCACCCCGACGGCGACCGCTTTCTCTTCGTGATGACAGACGTGGAAGAAGCGCCGGCCGCGCCGATCCAGGGCATAGGGCCGGTGGTGGTCGTCGTGAACTGGTTCACGGAGCTGCGGGAACGGATGGGCGAGGCGACCGCACGGGGCCGCAGGTAGGCGATGAGCGACGCCCACACAGACCGCCTCGGCAACGCACTCGCTGACCGTTACCGCATCGAGCACGAACTCGGCGCGGGCGGCATGGCGACGGTCTACCTGGCCCAGGACCTCAAGCACAACCGACGCGTCGCGCTGAAGGTCCTGAAGCCTGAGCTCGCTGCCGTCGTGGGCGGGGAGCGCTTCCTGGCCGAGATCCAGACCACGGCCAACCTGCAGCATCCCAACATCCTCCCTCTCTTCGATTCCGGCGAGGCAGACGGGTTCCTCTACTACGTCATGCCCTATGTAGAGGGCGAGAGCCTGAGGGAGCGGCTGGACCGGGAACGGCAGCTGCCGGTGGACGAGGCGCTGCGCATCGCCATTGATGTGGCTGGGGCGCTGGACCACGCCCACCGGCGAGGCGTGATCCATCGGGACATCAAGCCAGCGAATATCCTGCTCCAGGACGACCGACCCCTCATCGCGGACTTTGGCATCGCCCTGGCGGTTAGCGCCGCCGGAAGCGGCCGTCTCACCGAAACGGGACTCTCCCTGGGCACGCCCTACTACATGAGCCCGGAGCAGGCTACGGCGGACCGCGACCCGGGCCCCCGAAGCGACGTCTACTCCCTGGGGTGCGTCCTCTACGAGATGCTCACGGGGGAGCCGCCCTTCACCGGGTCCAGCGCCCAGGCCATCCTGGGCAAGATTGTCACGTCGGAAGCCGCGCCACCCTCGAGCCTTCGGAGCACCGTTCCTCCCCACATCGACGGGGCGGTGCTGACGAGCTTGGCCAAACTCCCGGCCGACCGATTCAGCAGCGCCGCGAAGATGGCCGAGGTCATGGCGGATCCCACGGCGCGGCTCGTGGTCGGAGCAGCCGTGCGGCACACGGGCGGCCCGGGCCCCCTGAGGGTTTCGGAGCGCCTCGTGTGGGCGACGGCGGTGCTAGCGAGCCTGATGGCCGTCGTGCTCATGCGGTTCGGAGCCGGGGAGGGGGCGTCCGACGGGGAGGCGATCCGGCTGACCATCCAGCTGCCCGACTCCGTCCCCATGGCGTTCATCGGCGCCGCCACCCTGGGGAACGGCCGAAAGGCGTTTTCCGTCTCCGAGGACGGACGTGAGCTGGTCTACGCCGGCATGAAGGACGGGGTGGCCAGGCTTTACCTGCGCCCTTTGGACTCCTACGAGATCCGGGAGCTTCCCGGCACCGAAGGGGCCTATGGGCCGTTCTTCTCTCCTAACGGGCGCTGGGTGGGGTTCTTCGTCGGGAATCAGCTCCGGAAGGTCCGGGTGGATGGCGGCGAGCCTGTGACCATCGCGGAGGCCAGCAACTCGGAGGGCGCGGACTGGTCGGAGGACGGACGCATCGTCTTTGCCGACGGTGAGGGCGTCGGAATCAAGGTGGTTTCGGACCAGGGCGGCCCGGCGGACAACCTGAGCGCCCGAGTTCACGGGCCCGCGCGGTTTCACTGGCCGCAATGGCTCCCCGGGGCGACGCAGATCCTGAGCGGGAGCCTCATCATCGACGTGGAGACCGGCGCCGTGCAGAGCACTGGCGGCTTCGGGGACCACGCGAGGTACCTGCCCACAGGGCACCTCGTGGAGATGCAGTTCGGGA
>QJYK01000033.1 GCA_003248075.1 Gemmatimonadota bacterium
GTCGCCGCTCGCGCTGCTGCGCAGCCTCATGGCGAAGGCCGTGTTGACCCGGTCCAGCAGGTTGTCCACGATCGTGTACCCGGAGAGGCCGAAATCGGACTCCAGGGCGTCGTCGTGGAGGTCGTGCAGGTAGAGGCGTCGGGCCACGATGTTGCCCGAGGGGAGCCCCATGCTGAGTCCGTCGCCGGAGTTGCGGATCTCGAGGTCCTCGACGATCTGGATCCCGACCGCGTCCGGGCCGAGGCCGGACGCCGAGTGGTAGGCGTAGCACGGCGTGGGGCAGACGCCGCCGGGGCAGTGCTCGGCGGTGCACTCGTACTGCGCGTCGAAGGGGATCCCGACATCGATAAGGCCCCCCTCCGATCCGCCGCTAAAACAGGCCGCCTGGCTCCCGTCGAACTCGACGAGCGTCCGCTCCTCCCCGATGCCCTGCCATGTGACGCCGCCCGCGTCGACCGCATGCCCGGCCAGGTTGAAGACGTAGTCGTAGACGTTGGCGGACGCCTTTTCCACGGTTGTCGCCTCGTCCAGACAGAATTCCGGGGGCGCGGACGTGACCGTGATCGTCGACCGACCGGTCTTGCCCCCGACGGTGGCCGAGATGGTCGCGCTTCCGCCCGCGAGGGCCGAAACGCGACCCGTGGCATCCACGCCGGCGACGACGGGTGCGCTGGTACTCCATGCCACCAGGCGATCATTCAGGACGGTCCCGCTCGCGTCCCTGGCGATCGCCGTGAGCTGGAGCGAGGAGCCGATGGTGAGCGTCCACATCGACGGCTCGAGGACCACGCTGGCCACCGTCGCGTCGCTCACCGTGACCACCGCGGTACCCGCGGCGCCGGAGGTGTCCATGGCGACGACGTCGTAGACACCCGTCTGCGGGCTATTGAACAGGCCGCGCCGGTTTCCGGCGCCCTTGCCCCGGATCGTCCCGCCCGTGGCGCTCCAGGTGAGCTGCACCGTGGTCGTATCCCCCGATTCCGAGAGGCCGAAGGCTTCGAGCTCGACCGAATCGGCAGGGGCGATGGTGACCTGGGATGGCTGCACCACCACGGTGTGGGTGCGCGACTCGGCCACGGTGGTGGGGGCGTCGCAGGCGCTGGACACGGTGAGGATCACCGCGACACCGGCGACGTGACCCCGCCCGATTCTCCGGGACCCGGAGCCTGTTCCACGGGGGTGCATCATGTACTGAGAGGCCGTGACGCGTCTTGTTGGGGGCTGGATCCGTCGGATCCCGGTCTTTCGAGGGGGGCAACAACCATGCCAGCGGTGCCCGTAGGGCCGTGCGCCTCGCCTTGCGGGTGGTCCCGGCGATCGTCTACCCTGATCTGACCCGTCGCCACGCATCCCGAGGAAGGAGTGACTCCATGTCCGGGCTCCGTTCCATCTGCGCGCTCGCGTTCGCCACCCTGTCGCTGGCCTCTGCCGCGGGCGCCCAGGAGGCGCGTCACTATGTCCGCCCGGTCTCTGCCGACTCCGACGGGCTCCCCTTCAGCGGTGCCGTGATGGTGGGTAATACCCTCTATCTGTCGGGAACGATCGGCCTGGACGAGAACCAGCAGGTTCCCGCCACCGCCGAGGCCGAGGCGAGGCTGGTCCTGGAGAGCGTCCGCACGACCCTCGAGGCAGCCGGAATGACGATGGACGACCTCGTCTCGGTGCAGGTCTTCTGCTCCGACGTCGCGCACTACGCCGCGTTCAACTCCGTCTACCGCACCTACTTCACGCGGGAGTTCCCGGCGCGTGCGTTCATCGGCGTGGGGACGCTTCTTTTCAACGCCCGCTTCGAGGTGCAGGGGATCGCGGTCAGGCGGTAGGGGTCCGGCCACTGCCGGGGCTGCTCAGGGCAGGGCGTCGGCCCAGCGCTCCTCGGAGACGATGGCGATCGGGACGCCACGGGCCCGATACTGCACGACCTCGTCGACGAGGGCGCCGAAGCCCTGCTGCGACCAGTCGGCGGCGCTCAACGCTCCGATGACGAGGTAGTCGGTCCGACGGGTGACGGCCCTCTCGCACTCGCCCCCCTGGTCCTCCACCTCACGCTCGCACGCCCTTCTCGGGCCGTACGCAAGCTCGCCCGCGAACACGAAGGTCTTGCCCTCGAAGACCACGTCGGGCTCCGGGTCGTCGATCGGAAGGTCGGTTGCCAGCTCGAAGCCCCGACCCCCGGGGCTCTGTGCCAGCTGCTCGAGCATCGCCGCCAGGTGGCGCCGCTCCCTCGCGTCGACCTGTCCGTCCCGGTAGATCTGCTCGAGCCGTCTCGACAAGAGGTTCGCCGGCCACCGGCTCGCGACGTCCGGGTGCTCCCGGGTCCAACGAGCGATCCGGCTCGCCTCGTCGGCCGAGATCACGCCGTCGGCGATCACGCCTTGGGCGACGCCGACCATCTCGGCGAGGCCTTTTTCGATTCGCCGCTGCTCCGCGAGTCGGCGGGCGCGCGAGGACGAGGATGGGCTCATGGGCGCATGGGCCTCAGGGACTCGGAATCTCGATGCAGGACCTGAGGATCTCCCGCTCGTACTTCTTATCGTCCTGCAGGACCTGGTAGAACTTGTCGTAGTATTCCAAAGCGCTCCGTCGCCCGCCGGCCTCCAACTCCTGCATCCCCTCGTACAGACTCCGGACCGCGTCGCGCCTGCTCAGGAAATGCCTCCTGAGCGCGGCATGGTCGACCCGCTCGTCGCAGAACCCACGGAAGATGCGCTCGCGGACGTCCCGGATCGGGATGGACGGATCCGGCGTCGCGTATCCGGCGTTGACGACGCCGGAGAAGTCGAAATCGTACGGCACGGGCAGGTAGGCGCCGTCATCCCGGCGGATCAGCGCGGCGTTGTGGAAGTACGGGGTCGAGAAGTCCGTGTTGCCGATCATGTACTGGAACAGCGCCACGAGAGCGGACTGTTGGCTGTCGAACCGAAGCGGATGGAAGAAGTCCCATTCGGATGCCTCCCCACGGTTCCGCTCGGCCATCATCTCGTCGGACTCGATCAGGAACGCCGTCTTCGTCCGCGTGTCGTACCTGCCATTGACGTCGTCGAACGTGATATGCACCAGACGTGTCCGATACGCGACGGGCGTCAGGAGCTCGAACACCCTGTAGGCCAGGTACTCCTGGAGTACGTACTGCTGGTAGTTGTCCCGTGCGTCGTGACAGGGCGCGACGAGCTTGAGCTTGTCCTGGCCCTCGAACACGGTCCCCTCGGCGCTCTTGGTCGCGAAGTTGAGGCGGAGGGGCGGGAAATTGCAGTTACGCTTGTCACGGCGGAAGTTGCCGCGGGCCCTCACCTTGACCGGGAGGCCGGATCCCCCCGGTTCCCCGACGGTGATCGTACCCTCCGTTTCATCCACGTCGGATCGCTCGTCGCGCAGCCAGCGGATGTCCGCCCGAAGCGTGATCGAGAGTGGATCCGGCGCCGCGAACAGGGGGGAGTCCTGGGCGCGCACCGCCCGCTCCGAGATCTCCGCGGGGGTCGGGGGTGCCGGGTCCTCCTGCGCCGCCGCCGAACGCGCGGCGGCCAGGGCGCCGACAGCGACGGTCAACAGGCACCATCGCGACCGTACGGCTGGGGTCATGCTGTCTCCTTCGTCGGACCGCGCCGGTGGGGTTTGCACCCGCAGTATCCGCCTCCGGGCCCTCCCCTGTCCAGGGATTCTTGCTACCCACGCCGTTGAACCCGCATCATTGCGCGACCTCGAGGCCCCAAAGCGGGAGCGGCGCGCATGAGCCATCCACGATCCGCCGGCGGACGACCCCGGCGCATGCTCCGGGTCCTCCTCTACTATGCCACGTTGGCGGTGGCGCTGTTTCTGGTCTCTCGCTACGCCCCCGACGTGCAGCAGCTCCTGCGGCTCGGGACCGCCCAGGGGGTGTCGGCAGAGGATGTCTTCGGGGCCTCGGCGGCGCCGGCAGTGGGCAGCGAGATCGGCGCGACGCCTTGGGCCGGCGCACTGCTCGGCGTGGTGTCCATGCTCGGCGCCCTGGTCATCATGGTCCCGGTCACGTGGGTCTATCTGCTCACGCGGGGGGAGCGCGGGTACAACGAGTCCGTAGTGCACACGCTGCTGATCCTCCCGGTGGCGGTCTCCGGGATCGTGCTCATCCTCCAGGACAGCGTGGCCCTCGCGTTCTCGTTGGCGGGGATCGTGGCCGCCGTCCGCTTCCGCACGACCCTGGAGGACACCAAGGACGCCGTCTATGTCTTCCTCGCCATCGGTGTGGGGTTGGCGTCCGGAGCCCAGGCGCTGGGCGTAGCCCTGGTCCTCTCGGTGGTCTTCAATGTGGTGATTCTCGTGCTCTGGCGGACGAAATTCGGGAACCCGTATGCAGGCCGCGGGCGCGGTGGCGTCCAGCTCGCGGAGGCCCTCGCCGGGATCGGCGGTACTCCCAGCCACGTCGTCGGGGACCGGGCCCTGGTCGACGCCGCGGCGCCCTCCGAGCTCGGTGAGGTCCTGGACCGAGCTGCCAGGATGGAGCGTCATGTCTCGGAGGAGCGGGCGCGAAAGAAACGGGAGCGCGCCAACGTCCTCCTGCTGGTCTATGCGCCCGCGGCCGCACCGGCGCAGCGCGTGGTTGAGCCGATCCTCGAGGAGCTGGCCGCCCGCTGGAAGCTGGCCGAGATCGCTCCGGCCGGGGCGGGACGATTCGTCCTGGAGTATCTGGTGCGCTTGGATGCTCCCGGAGCCGAGGGCGTCGTCCTGGACCGGGTGACGCAATCCGGGGCGGAGCACGTGGGCGCCGCCGAGATCCGCTCGTTGAAAGGGCTGAAGCAACGGTCGTGACCGGCATCTCCAGGGTTCTCGTAGCTTGTTTGGCTGCGGCGTGTCCGCGCCTGGCACCGGCGCAGACTGCGCCGCCCATCACCGCCCGTTACGACTTCGAGAAGCCTGCGGCGCGCTTCGATCTGCCCGGAAGACTCCAAGAGGTCTCCGGGCTGGCGTTGGCGCCGGACGGCTCGCTTTTCGCGCACGACGACGAACGAGGAAGGGTCTACAGGATCGTGGGAGGCCAGGGCCGGGTCGACCGTGGATTCCATCTGGGGGATGGGCGGGTTCGCGCGGACTTCGAGGGGATCGCCGAGGTCGGCCAGCGCCTCTTCCTCATCTCCAGCGTGGGCCTCTTGTACGAGTTCCGCGCGGCGCCGGAGCACGAGTCCACGGCGTATCGGGTCACCGACACCGGCCTCGGGGGCTCCTGCGAAGTGGAGGGGCTGGCCTACTTGTCGTCGGCGGACCAGCTGCTCCTGGCGTGCAAACAACTTCTTCCGCCAGGCCAAGAGATCGTCATCCACCGAATCCCCCTGGACCCGGAAGCGCCCCGCCCGGCCCCGATCCGGGTTCCGTTTGCGCGCTTCGCGCCCTTCGGACTCGGGAAGGGGCTCCACCCTTCGGCGATCGAGGTCGATCCGTGCTCGGGCCGGCTGGTCGTTCTGGCGGCACAGGAGGAGGCCCTGGCCGAGATCGACCTCGACGGGCGGGTCGTCTCGGCGGTCCGATTCCCGAAGTCCCGCCACCCGCAGCCGGAGGGGCTCGCGTTCGGAACCGACGGACTGCTCTACGTGGCCGACGAGGCTCATGGTCGCACGGCCCACCTCACCGCCTACGCCCCTCGCCGCGTGGAGTCACCCAGATGAGTCGTCGGCTCAGCCTGCCCGTTCACGGCGACGAGCTGCTGGAGCGACTGGCCGGGGCGTCGCGCGTGGGCGGCCTGCCGGCGGGGCCCAGCCGCTATGAGCTGCTCCGCGTGACGTACTTCGACACGCCGAGCGGGCTGCTGCGCGATCGGCGGATGATCCTTCGGCTCCGCCAAACGGCGCAGGGTACGCGGGTCGCCGAGTTGGGCCGGATCACCGCGGTCAACCTGGAGGGCGTGGTGGAGGAGACCACGTTGGAGGCACCGGTGACCGAGGACGGCCTGTACGCGACGCTCCGGGGAAGCTCCGAGCTCGCGAGCCAGGTTCGCGCGCTCGTGGAGCCGGCGGCCCTGCGCCCGGTCTCGGCGCTGGACGTGGATCGTGAGATCCGCGACCTGAAGGCGGGGTGGTGGGGACGACCCGTACATCGGGTGGAGTTCGATCGCATCGTGGCCCATGTAGACGGGGCGACCACGTCGTTCGAGCAGATGACGGTCATGGAGCTCGCCCCGGGAAAGGTGTCGCTCGAGGAGCTCGCCGAGCGCCTCCGCGCGCAGTTCGGGGTCGTCGGTGACGGCCTGGATACCCTGGAGCGTGGCCGGGCTTCGTTGGCCGGTGACGCGACGTCAACCCGGGCGGACGCCGTGCACGACGTGCGGGTTGCCCTCTTCCTGATCCGCCACGGGCAGGTGGCCCTGGTCGACGAGGACGGGGCGTACGTCCTGCCGGCGGCGCGCGGCTCCGGGGAGGAGCTCGCGCGGGAGTTCCTATTGGAGCTGTTCCGGGAGGAGGATCCGACACCGGATGTGGAGCTGGTGGGCTTCGCTCCCTCACGCAAGACCGGCTCCGACCTGGAGGTGTGGCTGCACGAATGCTCGCACGAAGCGGAATGCACCCGACCGGTGCTGTGGGTGCCGCTGGACGAGCTGATGGAGAGGGTGGGCTCCCCTCGCCTGCGGGACCCGGTCCTCGTGGCCACGTTGCTGCTGCTCGCCCGCTCGGAGATCGGGATGCGACTCCTACGCGAGGCCCCGCCGGACCGGAGGTGCCCTGTCGTGATTCCCACGCTCCCCGAGGGCCCTCACGGCAGGGTCGCGGACGCCCCGGAGAGCTTTCTGGACGCCGAGCTCAGCATTCTGGACTTCAACCAGCGCGTCCTCGAGCTCGCGGAGGACCCCTCGGTTCCCCTCCTCGAGCGATTCCGGTTCCTGTCGATCTTTTCGAGCAACCTGGACGAGTTCTTCGTGGTCCGGGCGGCGCGCCTGAAGACCGAGGCCGAGAGCGCTCTGGAGGCGGACGACGCCTCGTTCACGGCCTCTGACCTCCTCGACCTGATCGCGGTCCGGGTGCGTGCCCTGGTCACTCGTCAGTATCGCTGCCTGACACAGGGGCTGCTGCCGGCCCTCGCCGCGCGTGGCGTTCGCACGAGGCGGTGGGACGAGCTCGACGATGCGCAGCGGCAGGAGCTCACCAGTCGCTTCCAGAAGGAGATCTTCCCGCTGCTGACACCCAGGGCGATGTCGGCATCACCCGGGCATCCGTTCCCGAGGCTCCAGAGTCTGGCCCTGTCCATGGCGATCGTGCTCCGCTCCGAGGG
>QJYK01000075.1 GCA_003248075.1 Gemmatimonadota bacterium
GGGGACTTCGTAGACTTCGATCGCATGGACCTGTCGGGCTTCGAAGCCACGGCCGGCATCGCGATCCGCTTCTGAACGGAGGAGGCAACATGGCAACCGGAGCGAGGTTCATGGCCACTGCGGTGCTCGCCGCCGCCCTTTCGCTCGTGGCGGTGTCCGGCGCGTCGGCTCAAACGCTGGACGCGCGCTGGCTTCCGTGGCTGGGGTGCTGGGCCCCGTCCGAGGTGGTCCAGCAGGACGAGCTGCTGTGCCTGAGGCCTGCCAGTCAGCCTGGCGCGGTCGAGGCGGTGCGGGTGTCGGGCGCGACGGTGCAGTCGCGCGAGGTCCTCTTCGCCGACGGTCAGCGCCACGCCACCGACCGGGCAGGGTGCGAAGGCTGGGAGGAGGGCGCGTTCTCCCGGGACCAGCGGCGGGTCTTCACGCGCTTCGAGCATGTTTGCGAGGGCGGCAGGGAGCAGGCGGGAGGCGCCATCATGGCGCTCGCCTCGCCGACCGAATGGCTGGACGTGCGCGTCGTCGGGCTCGAAGGTGAGCGGACGGCTTGGGTCCAGCGATACACTCTGGTGGATCAGGAGACCGCAGAGGCCGCCGGCTTCGGCGACATCCTCACCCCCGAGCTGACGTGGTCCGCGCGCTCGGCGCGCATGGTGGCCGCTGCCTCGCTGGACGTCGACGACGTCATCGAGGCGAGCGCCGAGGTGCCGTCCGAGGCCGTTTCGGCGCTGCTCGCCAACCGGGGCGACCCGCTACAGCTGAACTCGGCGGAGTTGGTGCGTATGGCGGACGCCGGCGTTCCCGACGACGTGATCGACGTGGCCGTCGCCATCTCCTTCCCGGATCGCTTCGCGCTCGCCGCCGCGGGGCCCGAGCAGGTCGAGCAGGAGCGCGCCTATCGGGGCTACCGGACCTTCATGTCGCCCTTCGGGTTCGACCCCTTCTACATGCCCTGGAGCCTGCGGTACGGCTACGGTTATGGCTACGGGTACGGGTATGGCTACCCATTCGGCGGGTGGTACGGTGGCTACGGATACCGGCCGACGGTCGTCGTGGTCGACCGCGTGAATCCGGATCACGGTCGCGTGGTCCGGGGCCGAGGCTACTCCCGATCCAGGGGCGGATCGGCGGGATCCGGCCTCACCGGAGGCAGCTACAGCCCGCGCGGGACCGCCGGCGTCTCCGGATCGGGCGGCGGCGGCAGCGCCAGTGGCGGGAGCGGGTCCGCGGCGTCGTCCGGAGGTCGGAAGGCCAAGCCGCGTGGCGGCTTCTGACCCAACCCATCGCCCCTGTTTCGGAACAAGCTGAGGGGGCCCGGGCCGACTGGCCCGGGCCCCCTCGTTCGTGTGGGTGATTCCGGTTCGCCTACCAGCCCGGCGCCACCTGGAAGCCCCAATGCCATCCCTTGTCGGGTCGCTGCCACGGGTAGGCGTAGTAGGCTTCGAGAACCAGGAAGCCCAGGATGTTGAAGCGAGCCGAGACGCCCGTCGAGACCACGGGCACCCGCTCCGACGACGAGCGGCTCCACTCGAGCGTCGGCTTGTGCTGCTCGTCCCAGGCCAGGCCGGCGTCGGCGAAGAGCACCAGCTCGGTCGGCAAGAAGGGGAAATTGATGATCCCGTACTGCTCCACGCCGATGAACGGGATCCGTGCCTCGACGCTGGCTACGCCCAGCTGCTGGCCGAAGAGCCGGTCGAACGTCGGGCAGGCCCCCGTGTTCGTCGGGTCGCTGGTCGCGCACTCGTTGTTCGAGAAGCTCTCGTACGCGTAGCCGCGCACCAGCGTCTCGTAGCCCAGGAACAGGGGCCGGAGAAGGCCGAAGCTGTCGATGCTGGTCTCCTCTGCCGGGAGTCCGTAGCGCCCGTAGTGGAGCCCGCGAACGCCCAGGGTCAGGTTCTTCGTCGGGCTGTAGTAGCGGCGCCAGTCCGCGATCACCGTCGTGAAGTTGACGGTGCCGAAGGACTGGGCGACCTCGAGGCGGTAGCGGCCGCCGCGGATCGGGCTCACGAAGCCGAAGAAGGCGTTGTCCCCGACCAGCGCAGTCGACGCTTCGAACACGTTCAGGGGGGCAGGCGTCTCATCGTCGAGATTGACCCGATCGTAGCTGCCCAGGAAACGCCCGAACTGGTCCGTGTAGTACTTGTCGAGCTCGATGTCGTAGCTATACCGGGTCACTCCGCCCGAGAACTCCACCCTGCGCGTTTGAGAGAACGGATAGGCGAGCTGTCCCGACGCGGTGGTAACGAAGACCCGGTATCGATACAGCCCCAGGTACGGCTGACTACCGATCTGATTCCCGTTGTCGTCCAGGATGGGCTCGGCCTCGTACCGATAATACCCGAACAGGTACGGGATCCGCCCGCCCCCGACCGCCCAATTCCAGCGGTCCGCGAGGTTGGCGTAGAAGACCTGCCCTCCGATGTCCTTGAACGTTCCCTGGGCCTGGATGGCGACACCGAGGACCCGGTTCCCCAGCATGTCGCTGAAATAGGCCGAGGCTCCACCGCCGACGTAGTTTCCGAAGTTGTCCGTGCCCACCCCGATGGTGGGCTGCCCGACGTAGTCCAGGCTGAGCGAGGAGTCGTAGTCGTCGGACTCCGCGACCGGGAACGCTCCGGGGGCGAACAGCCCCGTCTCCGCATCCGCGAGGTACGTCGCGACACGGCTGAATCGGTCCGGATTGGCCGGCGGGAGCTTACGGCCCGGCTGCCCCTGCGCGTCACCCGCGACCGCGACCACCTCACCGGGGGTGCCGGGCTCCAGCGCGAAGATGTGGAACTCGAGACTGTCGAAGACCGAGTACGCGATGCGTCCGGTGTTGGCCGCCACGCTCATGGCGGGCGACATGGACGTAATGCCGCTCACTGCCGTGGCCAGCCGCGTGATGCGCTGCACCTGCCGGGTGGAGAGATCGAGCTGGTAGATGTCCGAGACCCCGTCCTGGTCGGACACGAAGTAGAGGCTAAGCCCGTCCGGGGCGTACTGCGGGTTGGAGTGCTTCACGTTTCCGAACAGCGGGATCACATCGACGCGGCCGGTCGCGACGTCGAGGGTCGCGATCTGGAACCGGCTGTACGTGAGGCGCGCGAAGTCGGTCTCGGGGCCCCGATCCGACGAGAACGCGATCGTGCGTCCGTCCGGTGACCATGCGGGGTGAAGATCGGCGTACTTGTCGTTGGTCAGCCTCGAGAGCGAACCGTCCTCCATCCCGTAAAGAAAGAGGTCGCTGATCCCCCCGACCGAGCCCGAGAACACGATGCTCCGACCGTCGGGAGACCAGGCGGGGTTGTTGATCGCCCCGATCTGGTCCTCCGTGAAGGAGATCTTCCGGGTCTGATCGCCGCTGTCCGTGCTGACGACGATCAGCTCGTTGCCGCCACCGGCGGTCACCACGAAGGCGAAATAGTTACCGTCCGGAGACCAGGTGCCCGACGAGTCGATGTAGCGCAGGGCGTCCGTGTGCGGGTCCGAGTTGGCATTCTTCAGCTTGCGGACGATCCGGCCGGTTTCGGCGTCCGCCAGGTAGAGGTCGACCGAGAACAGGTCCTTCTCGGAGAGGAAGGCTACGTAGCGGCCGTCCGGGCTGATGGCCGGCGACACGTTCTGGGTTCCCGACCCAGTGGATGGGGCTATGAGAAGGGTGCCGGCGTCCTTGGGCGCGCTCCGATCCGCGATGAACGGGAGGTACTCCTCCGCCACCTTCTCCTTCCACCGTAGGGAAAGGGTGTCGGTAGGCATCCCCAGGACCTGCTGGATGGCGCCCTCGAACCCCACCCTGAGCGATCGACGGTAGATCTGGACGACGGCGTCGTCCCCGTAGGTGCCCCCGATGTACGCCCAGAGCGCCTGGCCGAAGCGGTAGGGGAAGAAGCGGGATTCCCGGGTCATCTGCCTGATGGTGGGAAGGTCGTCGCGTCGGATGGCATCCCTGATCCACATCGCCGTGAGGGGGTCGTCACGGCCCACCGACAGGTACTCGGCCATGCCTTCGATCAGCCAGAGCGGCAAGGCATACAGCCCCTGCAGCCCCCCGCCGCGGCGAGACTGGGCGATGTTGTACTGGAAGGCGTGCACCAGCTCGTGCCCGAGCACGTGATCCGTATCCCAGTAGGAGCCCGTCAACGGCATGATGACGCGGTTCTTCAGCGACTCCGTCACACCGCCGGTGCCCTCGCTGATGAAGCCCGAGAGCGAATTGGTCTGCTGGAAGTCCGGGTGATCCGCGTAGAAGATGACCGGCTTCGGGCTCTCGAACTCGTGCTGGAAGGTGCGCGCGAAGCGCTCGTACCACCGCTCGCCCATCCGGGCGGCGTCCTCCACCGCCTCGCCCTCGACCGGATAGTAGTGGAAGTTGAAGTGGTCGGTCCGGAGGATCGAGAAGTTGAAGTCGTCGTACTGGACCTTGTTCCGCCCGAAGTACTGGGCGGTCCCCTGAGCCGGCGTGAGCAGTAGCGCGGCGCCCGTCAGGACGAGGAGCCCTCTGCGACCGCAGCCAGGAAACGTGGTGGGGAACCGCATGTGGTCATCGCCTCGCTTTGGAGAACGCCCGCCGCCTCGGCGGGTGGCCGGTGTTTTCATGGGACGTGCACCGGGCCCGTCACGTTAGCACCGACTCCTGCAACCGCCACCGCCTGGAACCCCGACCAGAAGCATCGCGTTCCTCGGCGTGACCGATTGCCCGGAGCCGCCTGTGTCCCGAGATTGCGGGCCCGCGCGCCGAAAATTACGCAAGAAGCTTGCCCGCCGTGGAGACCCTCCGGAACACCGCGACACGAGCACCGAGAATGCACTACGACCCCACCCGTGCCCTGCTTTCCGTTTGCACCTTGGTCGCCCTCTCCGCCTGCGGGTCCGGCGGTACCGGAGAGGGCACGGGCGCCGAGCTCGAGCTCCTCGATTCGCCGGCGGGTGCCCTCAGCGGTGAACCGTTCCTGTCCTCCACCGAGGACGGAGTCGTCCTGAGCTGGCTGGAGCAGAGCCCGGAGGGTGGGCACACCCTCTGGTTCGCTCGGCTTGGCCGCGACGGCTGGTCGGAGCGTCGAGCGGTCGCGCACGGGAGCGACTTCTTCGTGAACTGGGCGGACTTCCCGTCGGTGGTCGCCGGGCGGGACGGATCGTTGTGGGCTCACTGGCTCCAGAGGGACCGGGCGGAAGGTCTGGCCTACGGGGTCCGGGTGGCCCGGTCCGACGACGGGGGTGCGTCCTGGTCCAGCCCGTGGACCCCCCACGAGGATGGCACGCCTACGGAGCACGGTTTCGTGAGCCTCTTTCCGGTGGGAAAGGGGATGGGGCTCGCGTGGCTGGACGGGAGGGGGTACGCGCCGGGGCCGGACGGGACCCCCGCGCCCCGGGAGATGAGCGTGCGCTTCCGCACCGTGGACCGGGCGGGGCCGACGAGCCCCGAGCTCGCCGTGGACACCCGCACCTGCGACTGTTGTCAGACCGACGTCGCCGTCACGTCCGAGGGGCCGGTCCTGGTGTACCGGGACCGGTCGGTGGACGAAGTGCGAGACATCCATGTCACGCGATGGGACGGCGTGTCCTGGTCGGATCCGAAGCCCGTGCATGAAGACGGCTGGGTGATCGGCGGCTGCCCGGTGAACGGCCCGGCCGTGGCTGCCGCGGGCGCCGGCGTGGCCGTGGCCTGGTTCACCGCGCCTGGCGACGCGCCCCAGGTGAACGTGGCCTTTTCCGGGAACGCGGCCTTGCGCTTTTCTCCACCCACGCGCGTCGACGATGGCGACCCGGCCGGCCGGGTCGACGTCCTGCTGCGCCCGGACGGCTCCGCGCTGGTGAGCTGGCTCGAGCGGACCGGTGGGGACGCCGCGGAGGTCCGGATCCGACGCGTCGCGGCGGACGGCGTGGCGGGCCCGTCGAAGGTGGTGACGTCCTCGACCGCGGCCCGGGCCGGCGGCTTCCCCAGGATGATCGACATTCCGTGGGATCCACAGCGGATTCTGGTGGCGTGGACGGACGTCGCGGCGGACGGAGGAGCACGCGTGCGGGTCGCGACGGTGGAGGCGCCGTGAGCGCCGCGGCGGCACGGGGCGCGCTGGCGCTCGTGGTGGCGCTCGGGGCGGCGTGTGCGGTGCCCGAGGGCGAGGGCCCGCGCATCGGCGCGGCGGCCCCGGCGTACGGCGCATCGACGCTGGAAGGGGATTCGGTCGACCTCGCCTCGCTGAGGGGAAAGGTAGTGCTCCTGAACCTCTGGGCGACCTGGTGTGCCCCGTGCCGACACGAGATGCCCTACCTCCAGGAGCTTTACGAGGAGAAGCGGGAGTCGGGGCTCGAGATCCTCGGGGTCTCGTTCGACACCGGGGGAGGGGAGGACCTGGTCGCCGGGTTCGTGGACGAGATCGGGGTCACCTACCCCATCCTCCTCGATCCGCAGATGCGCGGCAACGACCTGTACCGGGTGCTGGGACTCCCCGCCAGCTTCCTGATCGACCGTTCGGGCACCCTCGTCTGGATGCGTTACGGACCCGTCAACGAGACGGACCGGGACTTCCAGAACGCGGTGGAGACGACGCTCCGGTGAGCACGCCGACGCCTTTGGACCCCCGCGAGGTCGAAACCCCGGTGGGGTTCCTGGACCTGGAGCGCGTGCGCGCGAACGCCCAGCGGGTGGCGGGCTACGCGGCCGCCAAAGGCCTCGGCTGGAGGCCGCACATCAAGACCCACAAGTCGACGGTCGTCGCCCGCATCCAGCTCGAGGCGGGCGCGCGCGGGCTCACTGTGGCCACGCCTCGCGAGGCGGAGGTGATGTCGTCGCTCACCCCGGATCTGGTGCTGGCCTATCCCCCCGTCGGGCCCGCGAAGCTCGAGCGGCTGAACCGGCTGCCCGAGCACGTCGACCTCAAGGTCGCCCTCGACGACGCGTCGGTCCTGCGCCCCCTGGCAGCGTCCGCCCGTGCCGCCGGGCGGACCTTCGGAGTCCTGGCCGAGCTCGACGCGGGGTTGGGGCGGGTCGGCGTGCAGAGCGCCGAAGCGCTGGTCCGCCTCGCGTCCGAAGCGTCCACGCTGGCGGGCGTGCGCTTCCGGGGCATCCTTTTCTATCCGGGGCACCTGCGCATGCCGCCCGAGGAGCAGGTGGCCGGGCTGGAGGACGTGGCCCGTCGCGTCCGCGAAGCGGTCGATGCGTTGGATGGGGTGGGGCTCCACCCGGAGATCGTATCCGGGGGCTCGACACCCACGCTGTGGCAGAGCCACCTGATCGACACCATGACGGAGATCCGGGCCGGATCCTGCATCTTCTTCGACCGCGAGGGGCTGGAGCTCGGAGTCGCCGACCTGGGCGATATCGCGTACACGGTCCTGGCCACCGTGGTCAGCACCGCCGTCCCCGGTCGCGCCGTGGTGGATGCCGGCTCCAAGGCGCTCTCGAAGGAGGAGCGTGGTGGGCGCGGATACGGGTTCCTGGCCGACCGCCCCGAGGTGCGCGTCGTGGGCCTCTCCGAAGAGCACGGCATCCTCGACCTGTCCGGCTCGGCATGGTCGCCCGCGGTCGGTGAGCGCGTCCGCATCGTCCCCAACCACGTGTGCGTGTCGGTGAACCTGCAGGATGCCCTTCTGGCCCGGGACGGAGAGCACTATGCCGTGCTCGCGCTGGAGGGAAGGGGGCGGGGTCCTTGGATCGGCTGAGTCCGGACCGGATCCGGGAGATCCTGGTACGGGCTCGAGACGTGGAGGTCCTGGTCGTCGGTGACCTCATGCTGGACCGATACCTCACGGGGGTCGTGGACAGGATCTCTCCCGAGGCGCCCGTCCCCGTGGTCCTGGTCGAGGAAGAGGCGGCGGCGGTGGGTGGGGCGGGAAACGTCGCGGCGAACGTCGCTGCCCTGGGTGCGCGCTGCAGGGTGGTGGGCTGCGTCGGCGAGGACGAGCCCGGCCGAGCGCTGCGCGGCGAGCTCGAGCAGCTGGGCGTGCGCACGGACGGGCTCGTGTCGTCCACCGCCAGGCCCACTACCGTGAAGACGCGGATTCTGGCCCGGCATCAACAGGTCGTGCGGGTGGATCGGGAGGTCGAAACGGACGCGCCCGAGGACGTCGCGCGCGCGATCGTCGAGCAGGTCGAGCGACTCGCCCCGGCCAGCGGCGTGGTGGTGATGGAGGACTACAACAAGGGTGTGCTCGTCCCGGGGGTCATTCGCGCTACACTCGCGGCCACAGCCCGATCCGGGACGCTCTCGGTGGTGGATCCCAAGCGGCGCAATTTCTTCGAATACCGCGGCGCCCACGTCTTCAAGCCGAACGCCAAGGAGCTTGCCGACGCCCTCGGCGAGTTCCTCCACCCCGACGACCCCGAGTGGATGGAGGCCACAAGGCTACGGCTGGGATGTGAGAACCTATTGCTCACCCTCGGGGAGCACGGGATGGCGATCCAGACCGGCGACGGCACCTCGGTGAGGGTCCCCACCGCGGCCCGTGCGGTCTACGACGTGTCCGGGGCGGGCGACACGGTCACCGCCGTGGTCGCGCTGTCGCTCGCCGCGGGCGCCAGCGTTGCCGAGGCGGCCATGCTCGCGAACCACGCGGCCGCGATCGAGGTGGGCAAGCTGGGCGTGGCGACCGTGAGCCCAGAGGAGCTTCTCGATCACGCGGTTCGTTTTGCCACGGACGCGACATCCAACCACAGAGCCAAGGAAGGCAGCCCATGAGCTCCCTGAACCCCGTGCATACCGACCGGGCCCCCAAGGCCATCGGACCCTATTCCCAAGCGGTTGTGACCGACGACGGCTGGGTGTTCTGCTCCGGGCAGATTCCGCTGGATCCGGCCTCGATGGAGGTGGTCTACGGCAGCACCTCCGACCAGACCGACCTCGTGCTCCGCAACCTGCGGAGCGTACTCGAGGCCGCCGGAGCGGGTTTGGACAGCGTGGTGAAGACCACGGTCTTCCTCGCCGACATGGATGATTTCGGGGCTATGAACGAGGTGTACGCCAGGCATTTCGGGGACCATCGCCCGGCGCGCGCGGCTGTCCAAGCCGCCCGGCTGCCCCGCTCGGTAGCCGTCGAGATCGAGGCCGTGGCGCGGGTGAAGGGTTGATCCAAGTCAGACACCCTTCGCTGACAGAATGTTGCGAAGGCCCCGAATGACCCGTAAGATGGCGCTTCGAGTCCCCGCGCGACCGTGTGACGCGCGGATTGTCGTAGTGGCGAGGGCACGACCCGACCGAGGCGGGGCTGGACGGTCCAGCCGGTTCGGGGGAGGTCTTGGACGGTGCGGCGGGTGGGGTTGGTGGGTGGTGGGGCAACCACGCACCCTTTACCGGGCGAAAAGCTCGCCCGGGTGACCATAGAGGGTGGTTAGAGTCCAACCCCAACTGGGAGGACGGACATGAGTCGTCCAATGTCAGCACGCCCGGGCACCGGGGTCGTGCGCCTTGGGCTTACGGTAGCCCTGGCGCTCGCGCTCGGCTGGGCACCCGCCCCCGCATCGGCCCAAGCGACGGGCACGCTCGTGGGGACGGTGCGGGACGCTGCATCGCAGCGTCCGTTGGAGGCGGTCCAGGTGTACATCGGTGGCTCCGGCATCGGAGCCCTGACGAACGCCGCGGGTCGCTTCCTGCTTCTGAACGTTCCCGCTGGCGAGGTCACCCTGGTGGCCGAGCTGGTGGGGTACCGCTCCGGCTCGCAGATCGTGACGGTTCCGGCCGGCGAGTCGGTGGTGGCGAACTTCGGGCTGGAGCAGACCGCGATCGCCCTTGAGCAGATCGTGGTCACCGGCGCGGGCGTCGCGACGGCGAAGAAGAAGCTGGGCAACACGATCGCCACGCTGGACGCGAGCTCGCTCGAGAACGCCCCGATCAGCGACTTCAGCCAGATGATCGCCGGCCGTGAGCCCGGCGTTGTGTCGCTGCCGTCGTCCGGGTACACCGGTGAGGGCGCGCGCATCCGCATCCGCGGCTCGGCCTCGCTGTCGCAGCTCAACGAGCCGATCATCTACATCGACGGGATCCGCATGGACAGCCGGGCCATCGGTGGCTCGGGCCAGGGCGCCGCGTCCCGCCTCGACGACATCCCACCCGAGTCCATCGAGCGGGTGGAGATCCTGAAGGGCGCCGCGGCGGCGACGCTGTACGGCACCGAGGCGTCGAACGGCGTGATCCAGGTGTTCACGAAGCGGGGCCGCGCAGGCGCGCCGCGCTTCAACGTGCAGGCCGACTGGACGGCGGTCTCGGTTCCCACGAACCGGATCCTGCCCATCGCGGACTTCGCGCGCAGCTCCGCCGACCAGCAGCGCATCCAGGCGCGCTTCGGCCGCAGCGTGAACCTGTACGAGCCGTTCCAGGAGGACATGGTCCCCGAGCTCCTCACGACCGGCTTCGGCCAGGCCTACTCGGCTTCGGTCCAGGGTGGATCGGACGCCTTCCAGTACTTCGTATCGGGCCGCTACAGCTACGAGGACGGCCCCTACGACGCGGCCCAGAACTTCGAGCCCATCGAGGGCCTCACGCCCGAGAAGGACTCGAACCGCCGCGCGACGTCGACGGCGAACTTCACGATCATCCCGAACTCGAAGATCCGCATCGGCGTGAGCACGCTGTACTCGGAGCTCGAGCAGCACACGCCCGACAACTCGAACAACATCTACGGCGTGTTCTCGTCGGCGCTCATGACGCAGCTGCGCCTGGCGACCCCGGACAACTACTACGGGAACCCGGCGTTCGCGACGATCCACGAGAACATGTACCAGCAGAACTTCGCGAACTCCAACCACTTCGCAGGGAGTATCAACCTGGGCTTCACGCCCACCGATCCGTTCCGTATCGACGCCACGTTCGGCGTGGACTTCTCGTCGGACAACGAGATCTACTTCCGGCCCTACGGCTGGAACGTGGACGGGTTCAGCGGCTCGACGCCCGACGGCAACCGCAACGCGTCCGAGATCCGCAGCAAGGAGATCACGGCGGACCTGAAGGGCTCCTACATCAACTCCTTCGCGAACATGGAGAACACGTTCCTGTTCGGC
Source organism: Gemmatimonadota bacterium (assembly GCA_003248075.1). Classification (GTDB taxonomy): domain Bacteria; phylum Gemmatimonadota; class Gemmatimonadetes; order Longimicrobiales; family Gaopeijiaceae; genus SZUA-318. The sequence continues at coordinate 10,967 of QJYK01000075.1, forward strand.
GGCCAGGGCTTCCTGCGCCAACGCCAGACCACCGGCGGGAGCGGACAGGACTTCCCGGGCCCCGGCCTGGAGACTCTGTCCTCCCTGGCGAACGCGTCCACGTTCGAGAGCTGGACGCGGGTCACGCAGATCGGCGCGTACATCCAGGACCAGCTCGGCATCGACGACTGGGTCTTCCTGACCGTCGGTGGGCGCTGGGACGCCAACTCGGCGTTCGGTGAGGACTTCAACACCGCCTTCTACCCCAAGGCCTCGGTGTCGCTGGTTCCCAGCCAGGGCCTCGGATGGCAGAACGAGACGTTCTCGACTTTGCGCGTCCGTGCGGCGGTCGGTCAGTCCGGGCTGCAGCCCGGCGCGTTCGACAAGTTCACGACCTTCGAGCCCCAGCCGTCCGAGGACGGCCCCGGGGTGGCCCCGTACAACCTGGGGAACGACGCGCTCAAGCCCGAGGTGTCGACGGAGTGGGAGGTCGGCGCTGAGCTGGGCCTGTTCAACGACCGCGCCTCGGTCGACGTGACCTACTGGAACCGGACCGTGTCCGACGCATTGGTGGCACGGCAGTTCCCGGTCACCGGCGGCTTCACCCGGACCCAGCTGGACAACATCGGTGAGATGACCGCGAAGGGCGTGGAGGTCAACGTCCGCGGCACAGTGATCCAGCGCGAAGGCCTGTCGTTGAACATGTTCGCGAATACGGCCTATCTGGACGAGGAGATCACGGACATGGGCGGGGCGCCCTCGCTCAAGACCGGCGGCTCCTACCCACGCTACCGGAACTTCCTGACGCAAGGGTACTCGCCGGGCGCGTTCTTCGGCGCGAAGGTGCCGGACGAGCTCCGGTATCCGATCAACATCGACGGCTCGTGCATCGAGCCCACCGAGGCGGCGCTGCTGGCGTACTTCTCGCAGCCGCGCAACCCCAGCGACTTCAAGCCGCTGGTCTACGGCACGGACAACTCGAACAACACCTTGGGCGACGTCGTGAATGGCCAGTGGGCGTCGCACAACTGCGGCGCCGGCCTGAGCCCCATCGAGACCTACCTGGGCAAGCCGACGCCGGACTTCGCCGGCTCCTTCGGCTTCAACCTGGCCCTCGGCGGCTCGATCGAGCTGAGCTCCCTGTTCGAGTACAAGATGGGGAACTATTTCGTGCAGGACCTGTCCGGCATGTTCCGCCGGGCGAACGCGGTCATCGGGCGTAACACCCCGGACGCGGCCCGCCTCCAGGCGATCATGCTGAACCCGGCGTCGTCGGCGCAGCAGCGCCTGGACGCGGCGCTGGAGTGGGTCCACAGCATCGAGGGGCTCTCCCCCATGAGCGGCCTCAACGGCGTCTTCGACGCCAGCTGGATCCAGTGGCGCGAGCTGTCGCTCACCTACCGGCTCCCCGCCGACGTCGTGGAGGGCTGGGGTCTGTCCACCGCGACGATCAACCTCGGCGCGCGCAACCTGCGCCTGTTCATGCTCGGCGACTACACGGGCATGGACCCCGAGGGGAACGTGCTCGGACGCTGCAACGGAGGTCTGGACTGCAACTTCCTCGATTCCACCGAGGGCTGGGGCATTCCGATTCCGCGGCGGCTCACGCTCTCCACCCGCGTGACGTTCTGAGGAGGCCGAGACCATGAAGAACCCATTCAAGACATCGGCCGCGGTGCTGGCGCTCTCGCTGTCGCTGGGCGCCTGCAACCTGCTGGACGTCAACAACCCGAACAACCTGGTGGAGGAGGCAATCCGGCGGGAGGCGGCGGCGAACGCCGTCGTGAACGGCTCGCAGGCGTTGGTGGCGAGCGCGGTCTCCCAGATCTGGCAGCCCTACCTGGTGGCGTCGGACGAGTTCTACTGGATCGGGTCCCGCGACGCGTGGCTGTCGTTGGACCAGGGCTTCATCTCCGACCCGTCCAACGAGTTCACCGACGGCGCGTTCCCCAGCATCGCCCAGGGCCGCTGGATGGCCGACGAGGCGGTGGAGATCCTGGAGGAGCACGCCGCCGAGAGCCCCTCGTCCGCGATCACGGCCGACCTTGCGCGTGCACACCTCTTCTCCGGGATCATCCACATGATCATCGGCGAGGTGCAGGAGGACTTCGCCGAGTCGGACAAGACGGAGGACGGGCCGCCGATCGGACCGACGAACATGTACCAGATGCTGGAGGAGGCCGTCTCCCATCTGGACAAGGCGGTGGCCAGTTCGAGCGGAGACGTGCGCATGCAGGCGCTGGCGGTGCGCGCCCGGGCGAAGCAGTCGCTGGAGATCTGGCACAAGATCAAGCCCAGCATCGCCAGCAACCCGCTGGTGTCCTCGTCGTCCGCGGCAGCGGACGCACTCGAGGTAATCGGCCTCGCCGGAGGCGTGACGGCCGACTGGAACTACAACTTCCATTATTCGGCGACCACGGTCGGGAACTCGATGGCCAGCTGGGTGAACGACCGGAAGGAGAACCAGGTCGACCTCCAGCTGGTGAACGTCACCGCCGCGAACGACATCGACGACATCAAGCTCCTGGATCCCATCGATGGCGTGAAGGATCCGGCATTGCAGATGCGCATCTCGACGTTCAAGGATGGGGCGTTCAACAGCAAGGGTAGCGTTTATTCGCCGATGACCCTCGCGTCGACGCGCCTGATGCACCTGATCGCCGCAGAGCACGAGCTGGCGTCGGGCAACAACGCAGGGTTCACGACGCACATCAACCACGTGCGCGCGATGGACGGGCTGACCCCCTACTCGGGACAGATCGCGGCCATCGACATCCTGAAGCACGAGCGTCGTGTGAACCTGTTCGTCATGGGGTTGCGCCTGGGCGACATGTATCGCTTCAAGATCACGGACCCCAAGTGGCAGTCGGCCGGCGACGCCCTGAGCAAGCCGGGCACGCTGCTGCCGATCACGCTGGTGGAGGTTCGCTCGAACTGCTACCTGAACGGCCTGGGCTGCTGACGCAGGGTCCCGGTCAGGGGTAAGAAGGGGGAGGCGCACCCGTACTTCGTGCGGGTGCGCCTCGCCTTTTCGGGGCGAATCGTCCATCTTCCCACGACATGAACGCAAAGCCACTTCTCGTCCCGGCCTTGGCCGCGACGCTCGCCGCCGGATGCGGCTTCGACGACCCCACGCCCTCCGTGGCCCACCTGCGGCTCCAGGGGGACGCGGGCGCGCAGGTCACGGTCATCTATTCCACCACCTTCATCGCCGCAATCGACGAGGTGGGGGTGACCCAGGTTCAGGTTTTTGGCCATACCGAGGAGACGCTCACCCTCCCCGTAGACCTCACGATCGACATCGTGGAGAATCACCAGGTCTTCTTCCAGGTCGTGCCCGCTGTGGCGGAGAAGGTGAGCGTCCAGGCCCGAGTCGACATCGACGGGCGCGTCCAGGTGGACGACGCGGGCGACATCTTCGCGGTGGACCCGTGGCGCTTCGTGTACGTATTCAACCGACCGACGACCCGCACCATCGAGATCGTACTGTGAGACGCCCCCTGGCCGCCGACGCCTTCCTGGCCGCCTCGGTGGCTTGGTTCTCGGCGGGGTGCTACTCCTACGCTCCTGTGCAGCGTCCCACTCCGGGATCCACGGTGCGCATCCACGTCCCGGTGCGCTCGGCGGTGGCCGGGCGACAGGCCCGGGAAGAGTCGGTGGCCTTCGAGGGGCTGGTCCTCTCCTTCGGCGACTCCCTCTACCTCCAGACCACGTCAAGGCGCGAGTACGGCGCCTTCCGCGAGGTATTCGAGTTCGACACCCTCCGGGTCGCGCCTGGGGTGCTGATGGGGATGGAGGAGCGCTACCTGTCCAAGCCCAAGACGTACGGCTTCGCGGCGCTCGTCGCCGTTGGTACGACGGCGCTGGTCGTGGCGGCCGTGAACGCGGCGGGCGGGTCGGGTGGAGGGAACGACGGGAACGGCGGCGGCCCACAGACCGCGATCATCGTCCGTCCCATCGTGTCCTCCCTGCTGAGGGCGATCGGCCGTTAGGGAGGCGCCACTCACGAAAGCCCGCGCGACGACTCGAAGCGATGGTCGCAACCGTGCGGCGCGTGCTCTCCTGGTGTCCTGACCGGACCGCTTGCGTCCGGCGGATTCCCGATCTAGCCTCCCGACCCGGGCTCCGGCCGGACCGGGCCAGAGCCGGAACGTCCCATTCCTTAGAACCCAAGGTGCGTTCGATGAGCACACTGGCTCGGCGGTCGTGGTCGGCCGCAATCGCGCTGATCGCCGTGGGGGCCGCCTCGGCACCCACGGACGCGCAGCAGTTCGACGAGGCCCTCTACGGCGGTCTGCAGTGGGCCAACGCGGGCCCGCCTCGCGGGGGCCGCTCCACCGCGGTCGCGGGGAGTGACGCGCGCATACACGAGTACTACTTCGGCGCCACCGGCGGTGGCCTGTGGAAGACGACGGACGGAGGTCAGACCTGGGCCCCGGTCACGGACGGGCAGCTGGGGAGCTCGTCGGTGGGTGCGGTGGCCGTGTGTGCCGCGAACCCTGACGTCGTCTACATCGGGATGGGTGAGACCGAGCTCCGCGGCAACGTCATGCAGGGAGATGGAGTCTATCGGTCGACCGACGCCGGCAAGACGTGGACGCACTTGGGCCTGGCCGAGACCCAGGCCATCGCCAAGATCCGCATCCATCCCACGAACTGCGAGGTGGCCTGGGTCGCCGCGCTGGGCAAGCACTCCACCACCAGCCCCGAGCGGGGCGTCTTCAAGACCACGGATGGCGGCAAATCGTGGCGCAGGACGCTCTTCAAGAGCGACAAGGCGGGAGCCATCGATCTGGCGCTCGATCCCCGGAACCCCAACGTGATGTACGCCGCGATCTGGGAGGCCTGGCGCAAGAGCTGGGGCATGTCCTCGGGCGGCCCCGACTCGGGGATCTGGAAGTCCACGGACGGCGGCGACAGCTGGACGGATATCACGGGGACGCTCGGCCTGAGTCGGCCCCTGGGCAAGATCGGCCTCGCCGTCTCCGGCGCGGACTCCAATCGGATCTGGGCGCTCGTCGAGCACGGAGAGGACGGCGGGGTTTATCGCTCCGACGACGCCGGTCGCACGTGGGAGCACATGAACGACGAGCGCAATCTGCGGCAGCGGGCCTTCTACTACACCCGCATCTATGCCGACCCCCAGGACCCCGAGGTCGTCTACGCGCTCAACACCGGCTTCTACAAGTCCACCGATGGAGGCAAGACCTTCCCCACGTCCTTCCGGGTCCCCCACGGGGACAATCACGACCTCTGGATCGCCCCGGGCGACCCGCAGCGGATGATCAACGCGAACGACGGTGGCGCGAACGTCTCGGTGAACGGCGGCCAGACCTGGACCGACCAGGACTTCCCGACTGCCCAGTTCTACCGGGTGATCACCACCGGGCACGTCCCCTATCACATCTGCGGTGCCCAGCAGGACAACTCCACGGCGTGCGTCCCGTCCTCCGGCTGGAACCACCTGTCGGCTTCAGGTGGCTTCGGGGGCGGTGGATATTTCTACTCCGTAGGAGGGTGTGAGAGCGGATATATTGCGCCACACCCGGTGGACCCGAACATCTTCTATGCCGGCTGCTACGGCGGATCGCTGTCACGCTACGACCACGGCACCGGTGAGACCCGCGCCGTGAACGTCTGGCCCGAGAACCCGATGGGGGAGTCGTCGGAGGACATCCGCGAGCGCGTGCAGTGGACGTTCCCGATCGTGTTCGACAAGCACGACCCCAACATCCTCTACACGGGCACTCAGAAGGTCTGGCGGACAAGCAACGAAGGGCAGAGCTGGGAGGAGATCAGTCCGGACATCACCCGCCACGACCCGATGACGATGGTCGCGTCCGGTGGGCCGATCACGAAGGACCAGACGGGGGTCGAGACGTACGCCACGGTGTTCGCGATCGCCCCCTCCTATCACGATCCGGAGGTGATCTGGGCGGGGTCCGACGACGGTTACGTGCACATCACGCGTGACGCCCGCTCGGAGCATCCGACCTGGACCAACGTGACGCCCCCGGACGCCCCCGACTTCGTGCGCATCAACACCATCGAGGCTTCTCCGACCACGCCCGGAAAGGCGTACGTGGCCGGGATTCGTTATCTGGTGGACGATGACCGTAGACCCTACGTGTGGAAGACGTCGGACTACGGGCGGACCTGGACGAAGATCGTCCAGGGCATCCCGGGGAATGACTTCGTCAGGGCCGTGCGCGAGGACCCGATGCGTCCCGGGCTCCTGTATGCCGCTTCTGAGACGACGGTCTACGTGTCGTGGGACGACGGCGCCAACTGGCAGCCGCTGACGCTGAACCTGCCCAACACACAGGTGAGCGATCTCGTCGTGGAGGACCACGATCTCGTCATTGCCACCCACGGTCGCTCGTTCTGGGTTCTCCGCAACATGGACGTCCTGCGTCAGCTCACCCCGGCGGTCGCGCAGGCGGACTCTTGGCTCTTCGAGCCCAGGAACCCGGTGCGGGACTTCGACAACACGGCCGACGTGGACTACTACCTCGCGAACGATGCCGAGAAGGTCACGGTGGAGTTTCTGGACGCGAGCGGCGGCGTCGTCGGGAGCTACGAGTCTCCCGAGGGAGAGGAAGAGGAGCCTCGGCAAGCCGGCGGCGGCAACCCGTTCTTCGGTGGCGGCGGCACCCAGAACCCCGCCAAGTCCAAGGGAGCGCACCGCTTCCGCTGGGGAATGCGCACCGACGGGTGGACGGACTTCGAAGGGAGGATCTTCTGGGCCGCGGGCAACCAGGGCCCTGCGGTCCTGCCGGGACGCTACCAGGTCCGCCTCACCGTGGACGGTCGGTCTCAGACCCGCGATTTCGAGATCGAGATGAATCCGCGCTCGGTCGCGAACGGAGCCACCGTGGCCGACCTGCGGGCACGATTCGAGCTCGCTACCCGCATCCGGGACCGGGTGTCGCAGGCCAATCAGGCGGTGATCAACATGCGCGCGGTGAAGGCGCAGGTCGACGACCGGCTCGGCAAGAGTGAGAACGGAGAGCTGCAGTCCCTGGGCGGCTCGGTGAAGGAGCGCCTGACGGGGGTCGAGTCCGAGATCTACCAGATCCGCAACCGCTCGGGTCAGGATCCGCTCAACTTCCCGATCAAGCTGAACAACAAGCTGGCTGCGCTCCTCAACCTGGTCGAAGGCGCGGAGAGTCGGCCGACTGACCAGTCGTACACGGTCTTCGAGACCCTGTCCGGGGAGCTCGATCAGGAACTGCAGCAGATGAACCTGATCTTCGCCCAGGATCTGGCCCGCCTGAACGAGCTCCTCCGGGAGCTGGGCCTGGATCCGATCGACCTGGAACGACTGATCACCTGACCGGGCATGACCTCGGGACGGCACCCTCGCGACTCCGGTGCCGTCCCGAGGGGTTTCACTCCCCGTAGGGGATCCAGACGTTCTTGATCTGCGTCGACTCCCGCAGGAAGTGCTCGCCGGCCGCGTCCTGGAGCCAGGGCACGGGTCGTCCATAGGAGACCCAGGTCCGCTTCATGTTCCCCACCGACAGGCGCTCCGCCTCCGCCGAGCCGGCCCGGTCGCCGAAGTACCAGACGCCGTCGACGTCGTCGTGGGCCGCGAGAGTCGGGACCAGCTCGGCTCGCCGGCCCGTGACGATGTTGACGACGCCCCCGGGCACGTCGGAGGTGTCCAGCACCTGATAGAGGTCGGTGGCGAGCAGGGGGGCGGTCTCGGACGGCACCACGACCGCCGCGTTCCCCATCGACACGAGCGACGCCACACAGGTCGCGAGCGCCAGGAGCGGTCGTTCGTCCGGGCACACCAGCCCCATCACTCCGATCGGCTCGGGCATGGCGAGCGTGACGTTGCGGAAGGGCGTGGCGTGCACCCGGCCGTCCCACTTGTCCGCCCATGCCGCGAAGGTGAAGAGGCGACGGACCGTCGACGCGAGCTCGAGCCGGGCGTCTTCGGCATCGCCCGAGAACGCGGCCAGCCGTTGGCAGAGCTCGTCGCCCCGGGCCTCCAGGTTCTCGGCGAGATAGTACAGGATCTGCGCGCGGTTGTGCGCCGTTCGACCCGCCCACGATCCCTGGGCTTTGCGCGCAGCCTCCACGGCGTTGCGCACGTCCTTGCGGTTGCCGCGACCCACGAGCCCGATGGCGAGGCCGTCATGGCCCGCGACGGTCAGGCTCTGCTCCCCGTCGGGGCGCACCTGCCGGCCACCCACGTAGAGCTTCGCGGTCCGGTCGATGGGCGGCAGGCCGCCCGCGTCGGTGGCCCTGTGCGCGGTCGCCGGCGGCACGGGAGGCCGCTCCGGAACGGCTTCCCCCCGGCCCTCCCACGCGGGGCGCACGTACTCCCAGAGTCCTTCCTTGCCGCCCTCGCGCCCGAACCCGCTTTCCCGGTAACCCCCGAACCCCGACGCCGCGTCGAACAGGTTGGTGCAGTTCACCCACACCGTGCCCGCCTTGATGGCCGGCGCCACGTCGAGGGCCAGGTTGATGCTCTCCGACCAGACGGAGGCGGCGAGTCCGTAGCGGGTGTCGTTCGCCAGCTCGACCGCCTCCTCCGGCGTGCGGAACGTCATGAGCACCACGACCGGACCGAAGATCTCCACCTGCGCCAGGGTCCCGGCGGGCTGGACGCCCGTGCACAGCGTCGGAGGGTAGAACCACCCTTCCTGGGGCACGCTCCACGAGGGCTGCCAGATCTCGGCCCCTTCCTCGCGACCCCTGGCCACCAGCTTCTCGATGCGCTCGAGCTGGACCGGGGCGACGATCGCCCCCATGTCCACCGCCTTGTCCAGCGGGTCGCCCATGCGTAGGGTCTCCATGCGGGCACGAAGCTTCCGCTCCAGCGCGTCCGCGACCCCCTCGTGGACCAGGATTCGCGAGCCGGCGCAGCACACCTGACCCTGATTGAACCAGATCGCGTCCACCACGCCCTCGACAACCGAGTCCAGGTCCGCATCGTCGAAGACCAGGAACGGTGACTTTCCGCCGAGCTCCAGGCTCAGCCGCTTCCCCGAGCCCGCCGTGGCCTCCCGGATGATGCGGCCCACTTCCGTCGACCCGGTGAAGGCGATCTTGTCCACGTCGGGGTGCGCCACCAGCGCAGCGCCCGTCAGGCCGTCCCCCGTCACCACGTTCACGACGCCGGGCGGCAGCCCGACCTCGCTGCACAGCTCGGCGAAGCGGAGCGCGGTAAGGGGAGTGAACTCGGCCGGCTTGAGCACTACCGTGTTCCCGGTGGCGAGCGCGGGCGCGATCTTCCACGCGAGCATGAGCATCGGGAAGTTCCACGGGATGATCTGCCCGATGACGCCGACGGGGCCATACCCGGGGAGCTCCTCCTCCATCAGCTGGGCCCACCCGGCGTGGTGGTAGAAGTGTCGGGCGACGAGGGGAATGTCGAGATCCCGGGACTCCCGGATCGGCTTGCCGTTGTCCAGGCTCTCGAGGACGGCGAACAGCCGCGCGTGCTTCTGGATGCCCCGCGCGAGGGCGTACAGGTGACGCGCCCGACCGTGGGGTCCCAGCGCCTCCCAATCGGGCTGGGCCCTGCGCGCAGCCTCGACTGCCTTCGCCACGTCCTGGGGCGTCCCCTGCCGAATCCGGGCCAACGGCCGTCCGGTGGCCGGGTTGGCACATTCGAAGCCGTCGCCCTCCGATCCGGTGAGCACGCCGTCGATGAAATGGCCGAAGGCGCGGCCGTGAGCCTCCAGCCATTCCAGGGCGGGGACCGCGCTTTCCGGAGCGGGACCGTACTCCATCGACGCGAAGACCTCGGCGACCTTGCTCATGCGACGGGATGGCGGTGGTGGGCAGAGTACCGCCCCGTGACGTGGTGCTCGAGCTGCCTCTCGATGTCGGCGAGCAGAGAGGACGCGCCGAAGCGGAAGAGGTCCGGCTCCGTCCAGCGGACCCCGAGCTCCTCGCGCATCAGGATCAGCCAGAGGAGCGCCTCCTTGGCCGTGCGAATCCCACCGGCGGGCTTGAATCCCACCAGGTATCCGGTCCGTTCTGCATAGGCGCGGACCGCGCGAACCATGGTCAGGCCCACCGGGAGGGTCGCGTTGCGCGCCTCCTTGCCGGTCGACGTCTTCACGAAGTCGGCGCCCGCCATCATGCACACGAGACTCGCCCGGGCCACGTTGCGCAGCGTGGCGAGCTCTCCGGTCGCGAGGATCGTCTTCAGGTGGACCTCGCCGCACGCGTCCCGGAACGCCGCGACCTCGTCATACAGGGCCTCCCAGCCCCCGGTCAGCACGTGGCCGCGGGTCACGACGATGTCGATCTCCCTCGCGCCCGCGTCGACGGAGGCGCGGATCTCCTGGATGCGCTGGGGCAGCGGACTCAGTCCGTGCGGGAACCCGGCCCCCACGGCGGCGACCGGGATCGGGCTGCCTTCCAGCGCGCGGACCGCCGGCTCGATCATCTGGTGGTAGACACACACCGCGGCGACGTGCACGCGGTCCGCAGGGACACCCATGGCTTCGAGGAGGTCCTGTCTCACCGGCGTCCGGGCCTTGGCGCACAGACGCCGGACCCGGCCCGGTGTGTCGTCTCCCGACAGCGTGGTCAGGTCCATGTCCGTCACGCCCCGGAGCAGCCATCCGGCTTGCCATGCCTTCTTCACCGTGCGTCGGGTGCCCAGCGTGGCCGCACGGCGCTCGACCGCGCTCCGGTTGACCCGCTGTGCCTGGACCCATTCGAGGTCGAGCGGCATTCCCGGGTTCCGGATGCCCTCGCGCAATGGGCCCGGCTGGAGCGGAGGAACGGTCATGGGCGACACCGGAGCCCGCTCCCGGATCGATCTGTCGCTCGTGCTCATCGGCGTGTCCCCGGTCGCGTGGGTCGAACTCGAAACTTACTGGCCGGCGCGGGGCCGTGACAGGCGACTTCCGCGGAGGCGCCCGAAGGCCGCATGTTGCGGGGCGTTGCGGGACGAGCGTGGAACAGGAGTCGGAACGGATGGTCGCAGGGGTCATCACCCGCCTGGTCGGGTGGGCCGTATCGGTGTTCTACGACGTGGAGCGGAGCGGACCGGATCTGCCGCCCGGACCGGTCCTGGTCACCGCCAACCACCCCAACGCCCTCGTGGACCCGCTCGTCCTCTTCCGGACCGGTGGACGACCGTCACGGCCGCTCGCCAAGGCCCCGCTCTTCGACCAGGCCCTCGTGGGCACCGTGCTGAAGGGTCTGGGGGGTCTGCCCGTGTACCGGCGTCAGGACGATCCCGCCCTCATGCACCTCAACGATCGCACTTTCGACGCGGCCATCGCCGCCCTGGGGCGCGGGGAGGCCGTCCAGATCTACCCCGAAGGCCAGAGCCATTCGGAACCTTCGCTCGCGCCGCTGCGCACCGGGGCGGCCCGCATCGCGCTCCAGGCCGAAGCCTCCGGCGGTTGGAACCTCGGCCTTCGGATCCAGCCGGTGGGGCTCACGTATACCCGGAAGCACCGCTTCCGAGGGCGCGTGCTGGCGGTGTTCGGCGAGCCGTTCGCAGTGGTGGGCTGGCGCGAGGCCTACGAGGCCGACCCCCGCGAGTCGGCCCGGGCGCTGACGGAGGAGATCGCGCGCCGCCTCATGCGCATCACCCTCAACCTCGACCACCCGGACGAGGCCGAGTTGGTGGAGGTGGCGGAGCGCCTCTACTCCAGGGAGCGGCGCATGGCCCGTCCGCGTGAGCGCGTGGCCATGGCCGAGCGGCTCCCCCGTCTCCAGACCTTCGCCGAGGGACTACGCTGGGTGCGGGAGGCCGACCCCGGGGCGTTCGCCGCCCTCAAGCGCTCCGTGCAGCGGTACCAGAGGATGCTCACGTTCTTCGGTGCTCACGAGGGGGACGTGCCCAGGCGTTACCGTCCGATCGCCGTCGCCGCGTACGCGTTGCGACAGGCGCTACTCCTGGTCGTGGTTCTCCCGATGGCCGTCCTGGGGGTCGGCGTCTGGCTCGTCCCGGCCGTCACCACCCGTCTGCTGGCCCCGCGCTTCCGGCCCGAGCTCGATCAGGTGGCCACCTACAAGATCGGCGTCGCCGTGCTCGCTTTTCCGCTCTGGCTCCTCCTCATCGTCGGCGCCGTGGCCGTCGCCGTGTCTCCGGTTTGGGCCCTGGTCTCCCTCGGGGCACTCCCCGTCCTCGGCCTCGCCGCGGTCGCCTGGCGCGACCGACAGGCCCGGGTCCGCGAGGATCTCCGGGTCTTCCTGCGGGTGCTGCGGCATCCCTCCGGGCGGGACCGGCTCGCGGAGCAGCGGGAGCAGCTCGCCGCCGAATTCGACCGGCTGTACGAGCTCTGGGGGGTGTCGGATTCCCGCACGCCTTGACGTGCCTGCCCCGGGCTGGGACCTTCGAGGCCGCCCGGGGGGGCGGAGGGGGTCTGGTGGCCTCGGCGGTCTTCAAAACCGTGCAGCCCGGCTAAAACCCGGGTAGGTGGGTTCGATTCCCACACGCTCCCGCCACCCGCGCCGGGTCGACGCCCGCCGGGTGCAGAACGATCCGGACGGCGCCGGCCCGGCTCGACACCCGCCGGACGTTGATCCGCCCCGCCCGCTCCCGGTATCGTTGGGTTCATGCCCTCACCAACTCTCAGCCGACTTCGGGTGCGCCCGGTCCTTCTCGCGCCGCTCGTGTGCGCATGGCTGGTTTCCGGCGCCGTGGCCCGGATCGCGGCCCAGGATGCACCGCTCCCGCAGGACTCGCTGCCGGTGCGCGGGGGCGTCTCGCCCAGGGGCGCCATGCTCCGCGCCATGGCGGTGCCCGGCTGGGGCCACGCCTCGATCGGGTCGTATCATAGGGGGGCCTTCTACTTCGTGGCCGAGGCGGCCTCGTTCTGGATGTACGGCAAGAGCCGTCTACGGCTCTTCGAGGCCAGGCGCCGCCTCCAGCTCCGCGAGTCGTTCGTGCGAAAGGGGGCAACGCTAGAAGGGATCGACGACCCCACCGAGGTCGAGGCCCTGGTGGATGCCGACGAGATCGTCGCGGATCTCCGGGGCCTGGAAGA
>QJYK01000217.1 GCA_003248075.1 Gemmatimonadota bacterium
TTCACCGTACCCTCGGACTTCTTCGGTTTTTCGAACAGCTTTGCGACGAACTACGATGTCGCCGCGGACGGTCGCTTCCTCATGGCCCGCCGCATCGACGATCCGGACGCGCCCACGCAGGGACTGATCGTGGTCCTGAACTGGATCGAGGAAGTGAGGGAGGCGCTGGGGCGCTGAAGCTGCCCACCTGTCGAGGGTCGGCCTCGGGGTCCATATTCGTCCCCTTCGTCGAATCCAAGCCGGAGGTTTCCATTGATGTCTGCTTCAGCCAAGCAGCAATTCCTCGACACCTACGACCGCGAGCATGCGACCACCATGAGCGTGCTGCGCGCATATCCCGAAGACAAGCTCGACCTCACGCCCCACGAGAAGTCCAAGAGCGCCCGCGACCTGGCCTGGGTGTTCGTGATGGAACGCGGCCTGGGTGAGATGGTCTTCAACAACCGATTCCCCGAGGGGATGACCGGTGAGATGCCGCAGGCGCCGGACGACTGGGGCGCGCTCCTCGGGGCCGTCGAGAAGGCGGCCGCGGATTTCCGCGCGCTCGTCGCGGGCACGCCGGACGCCGAGCTGGACGAGAAGGTGCGGTTCTTCGTCGCGCCGAAGACGATCGGCGAGATGACGCGCATGGACTTTCTCTGGTTCCTGCTGCACGACGAGATCCACCATCGTGGGCAGTTCTCCGTGTACCTGCGCATGGCGGACGCCAAGGTGCCCTCGATCTACGGGCCCACGGCCGACGAGCCCTGGATGTAGCGCTCGCAGGCGGCGGGGGGGCCGGGTTTCTGCCTCGGGAAGCTCTGCACGGGTATGGTACCCCGCGCGCACGGCGCCCCTAGTCCCTCGCGAAGTGGGCGTACAGCCCGTCGAACGCGGCGGCTGCTGCGTCGATACGGTCTTCGTCGCGCGGGTGGGCGAGGGCAATCCCTCGCATGAGCGCACGAAGTCCCTGCGTCTCGGCGCGACGGCCCGGATCGACCTTGAGGTCGATGTCCCGGACGATCTCGCCGATGGCTTCCAATCCCGGATCCAACAGGGAGAAACGACGCAGGAGCGTCTGGAAGGTGCAGCGGTCCGCTTCGTGCGAGAACTCACCGTCGAACATGTCGTAACGCAATTCCCCGGGCTGGGGCTCGTAGCCGGTTGCCGGGACGAACTTGAGGCGGGCGGCCGGATCGATGAAGCGCCGGATCAGCCAGGCTGAAGCCATTCGATCCACCTGGACGCCGGCGCGGGTGACCCAGACGGCGGCTATGGGAGCCTGGGAGGGCGGGGCTTCCTCGCTGGCGCGCTCCGGGATCTCCCCCAGCGTCTCGAGCAAGCGCGCCGCCTCGGCGCGAGCGTCAGCGTGGAAGTAGTCCCGTCCCACCGCGTCGCTCATCCGGGCACGGAGGCGGGCGAGCTCGCGATCGGCGATGGGGGCCTTCTCGGTGAGTCGTCGGGCGTCCGCAATCAACCCGCGGTACTCCCGCCCACTGGCGGAGCGGAACTGGGCCTCCAGCTCGGTATCGCTCTGACCTTCCACGAACTCCGCCGCGGTGACCGTCGCCTCGCCTCCCGCGTCGAGGATCTCCCTGCGTAACCAGTGGAAGTCCTCGAGGGCCTCGGCGCCATTCGGAAGGACGTACACCGAGTTCTTGAGGAGCTGGGCCCCGACCTTGTGAAGGCGTCGCCTGATCTTGACCCGGAGGTAGGCGGGCTTGGGCGGCAGCTGGTGGATCAAGAGGAGCCAACGGCCGCGCTCCGCGCCTAGGTGTCCCATCCGCGCGCCGCGCTCCCGTGAGGTCATTGATGCAAGTGTGTCTTCGTTGGAACCGCGGCGCAAGCGAGTGCCTGTCCGTACCTCTTGCTCGATGGATCGCGGGCGACCACTATGCATGATACATATGTATCATCCTTGCACGGTGGTGCCATGGATCACTCGGGGGGGGTGGGAACCCTGGTTCTGACGGGCGACGACGTCGCTGCGCTCATGGGGCCGGAGGACTTCCGTCAGGCGGTGGGGGAAGCGTTTCGGCGACACGGGACCGGGCAGGCCGCGGCCCCGGCGTTGTTGGGATTCCATGTCGAGGGAGGGGGATTCCACATCAAGGTCGGTCGGTACGAGGGTGAGCGGGGGGATTATTTCGTGGCCAAGACCAACGCGAACTTTCCCGCCAATCCGGCCTTGCGCGGCCTTCCCACCGTCCAGGGGGCCATCCAGGTGTTCGACGTGCGCTCCGGCGCGGTCCTGGCCGTCATGGATTCCATCCACGTCACGACGCAGCGGACCGCCGCGGCGACCGCCGTCGCCGCGGCCCACCTGGCGAACCCGGGTACCCGTATGGCGACGATCGTCGGGTGCGGCACCCAGGGTCGGGCGCATCTCCGGGCGCTCTCCGCGTCGCTCCCCCTCGAGGAGGTCTTCCTTTGGGACGAGGATCCCGCCGCCTCGCGGCGGATGGCTCAGGACCTGGCTCTCGAGGGTGCCCCGACGGTGCGCACCGCGGACGATCTCCCAGACGCCGTTCGACGTAGCGATGTGCTGGTGACCTGTACCCCCTCGAAGCGATTCGTCATCGACCCGGATTGGGTCTCTCCAGGAACGTTCGTCGCGGGCGTGGGTGTGGACAGCGAGGACAAGCGCGAGCTGCCCCCCGGGCTGCTCGCCGGTTCCAGGGTGGTCGTGGACGTTCTCGAGCAGTGTGCCCGAATCGGTGACCTGCACCACGCGCTCGACGCCGGCGCCATGGGTTGTGAGGACGTCCACGGGGAGCTCGGTGAGGTGGTTGCGGGGCGCAAGCCGGGCCGGACCGCGCAGGCCGAGGTCTTCGTGTTCGACTCCACGGGCATGGCGCTGCAGGACGCCGCGGCGGCGGTCACGATCCTCGAGCGGGCCCGCGCTACCGGACGGGGGCTGCCGGTCCGGCTCTGTGGGGCCTGAGCGCCGCCGAGGCCTCCGCAGATGAGCCCCGGGGGCCCGGTGCCGGCGCCGGGGGGACGGGGGCCTTCGGTGTCGAATGCCGAGGCGCTGCGGGCCTGGGTCAGGGTAGCGCTCAACAGCTTCGGCGGGCCGGCGGGCCAGATCGCGGTCGTGCACCGGATCGTCGTCGAGGAGAAGCGCTGGTTGAGCGAGGAGCGCTTTCTGCATGCGCTCAGTTACTGCATGCTCCTGCCTGGTCCCGAGGCGCAGCAGCTCGCGACGTACGTGGGGTGGCTGCTCCACGGCGTCCGGGGCGGGTTGGTGGCGGGGTGCCTGTTCATCGCGCCCGGGTTCCTCAGCATCCTGGCGCTGAGCCTTCTCTACGTCGGCTTTCGGGAGACGCCGGTGGTGGCGGGGCTCTTCTACGGCGTCAAGCCCGCGGTGATCGCCGTGGTCATCTCCGCCGTGCTCCGGCTCGCGCGACGAGCCCTGACGGGGCCGGCCGCGGTCGCGGTCGCGGGCGGGGCCCTCGTGGCGATCCTCGCGTTCGGAGTGTCGTTTCCCCTCGTCGTCCTGGCCGCCGCTCTGACGGGCTTCCTCCTCGATCGCGGACGCGCCACGGGCGGCGTCCTCGGCTCATCGGACGCCGATGCGGACGACGAGCGACCCTCTCTCACGTCCGTGATCGGAACGGCCGCGCTGTGGTCGGCGATCTGGCTGACTCCGCTCGCGCTTCTCTGGATCTGGCTGGGGCCCGGTCACGTGTTCGTGCAGGAGGGCCTCTTCTTCAGCAAGGCAGCCGTGGTGACGTTCGGCGGGGCGTATTCGGTGCTTACCTACGTCGCGCAGCAAGCGGTGGAAACGTTCCGCTGGCTCGAGCCGGGGCAGATGCTGGACGGGCTGGGGATGGCCGAGACGACGCCCGGCCCGCTCATCCAGGTGGTCCAGTTCGTGGGCTTCATGGGCGCCTACGACAGCCCCGGGAGCCTGTCGCCCGTCGTGTCCGCCGTGATCGGGTCGATCGTCACGACCTGGGTGACCTTTGCGCCCTGCTTCCTGTTCATCTTCGCCGGCGCCCCGTTCATCGAGTCGCTCCGGCGTAACCGCCCGATCTCGGCCGCTTTGAGGGGGATCACGGCCGCGGTCGTCGGGGTCGTGCTGCACCTGGCGATCTGGTTCGGGCTCCACACCCTGTTCGGTCAGGTGCGCAGCGTCGGGCTCGGGCCGGCGTCGATCCTGGTGCCCGTCCCGAGCACCCTGGACTGGCGGTCCTCCTCGATCGCCTTGGGAGCCTGCTTCGCGTTGTTCCGGCTGGGAGCCGGGATGACCCTGACCCTCGCGGGCGGCGCCCTGATGGGGATCGTGCTGTTCCTCCTGGGCGGGGGACCGACGCCTTGACTTCGAGGGCACTCGAACGGCGGGCGACGGCCCCAAGGCCCCCGGGGGCCATGAAGCGGCCTCCCCGGACTCGCTACTCGGCGATCACGGACGGGTGCTCGACCAGCTGCTCCGGCATCGCCGAAGTCTCGTGCCCCAGGGCCCGACGTACGAACTCGGCCCACCATTCGGTCTGGGGCTCTCGCTCCCGGTATTCGTCCAGCGCGCCCCAGGTTCGGGCGTGGACGCTTCTGCCCGTTTCCATCGCCTCTTCGAACGACAGGCCCTCTCCGTCGCCGCCAAGCAGCCATCGACGTCCGATCTGCGCGTGCAGCACTTCGTCGGCCCAGTCATAATCGTGGAAGTGTGCCGACAGGGCGTCCCCCGCCTCGAGCGCGGTTTCGAACTCCGAGCGTTTTCCCGTCGTCGCCGGCATCAGGCTCTGCTCGATCGCCCAGAGCATGATCTGCCGCTCGAGGGGCTCGGCGTGGAGGTTGAGTCGGAGCGCGAAGCCGACGTTGAGCGGAATGGACCGCCAGTCGATCCCGCGCGCCTGCAGCGCGACCTCGCCCATCATGGAGTGACGGGCTTCGTCCCAGAGCTGTCGGCCATAATCGACGTGGAACTCCGGCGGACGATCTCCGCGCTGGGCCACGAACGACGCCATCATCTCGGGGACGTCCATCTCGAGCAGGCGCTTGCATAGTAGCGCCAGGTTGCGCTCCTCGGCGTCGACGTTGTCCGCGGCGTAGAGCACGTGCGGCGGGAAGTTGAAGTTGAACATGCCCGCGAAGCGCCCGTCCCTGACCGGAGTGAAATCGGGCGTGGGCACGGGCCGCGGCTTCGGGATCGGGACCTCGTCCCACCGATCCCTTCCCGTGACGCCTCCGGCGGCCCGGAGGAAGCTTCCCAGGTGCTCGGCGAAGGCGGGGTCCGGGCCCCCGAACGCGTCGAGGGCCGCGCGTCCCCAAGCGAGCTGCTCGCCTACCTCGCGCAGGTTGGCCGCCACGAGCCGGCGGGTCGGGTGGTCCACGAGCGGGTTCGTATCCTCCAGATGTCTACGGTAGCCCTCGGCCAGGGCAGGGATGAGAACCCCGTACCATGCCGTCAGCAGCTCCCTGGTGCCGTCGGCGGCCCGCGCCTGCTCGAGGCAGCTGTGGAGCGCCGGGTCGGGAGGAAGATCCATGCGCGGAGCCGGAGAGCGCATCTCCGCCACGCGTTTCCTGAGCCCTACCGCCCGCTCGGCGGCCAGCCATTGATGGAGGGAGAGCGCGCCCTTGACCTCCCATTCAGGGGTGGACGGGATCCGTTCCACCAGCGCCAGCCGACATCGCTCCTCGATCCAGTGGAGGCGGAGCAGACGTCGGACGTTGTGTTCGACGGGGAGCCCCACGCGGGCCGCCTCTTCGTGCGTGCACAGCCCCGCGAGCGGCGGGATGCCATCGGGCGTCGAGTGAGACATCGGGCCTTCCTGTGGAGGGCGGTCAGGGTCGTCGGGTCGAGGAGGCGGGACAGTGGACCCTCCGCCCCGCCCCGGCAACGTGGACCGCGCCCCGGTGTCCGTCGGCTCCGGGGGAACCGGCCGGGTAATAAGGCTGCACCGTGCGCGGCGGAGCTGGAGCCGCGCCGCGTCTCCTGGCCAGGGGGCACCATGCTGGAGTGGACCGACGTGCTGGGCTTCGCGAGGGAGGGGAACCCGGATCCCCCACGTCGCGTGGAGCGGACCGACGACGAGTGGCGGGATCGACTCGCGCCCGAGGCCTATGTGGTCACCCGTCAGCGCGGCACGGAGCGCCCGTTCAGCTCGGAGATGTGCAGCCTCTTCGAGCCCGGGGTATACGAGTGCGTGTGCTGCGGGACCCGCCTGTTCGATTCGGCGGAGAAGTTCGAGTCGGGAACGGGCTGGCCTTCGTTCACACAACCGATCGACGTCGCCGTGGTGGCCTACAACCTCGACACCTCCCACGGCATGCGCCGGGTCGAGACGGTGTGCAACGTCTGCGACGCCCATCTGGGCCATGTCTTCCCCGACGGACCCGCTCCGTCGGGCCTGCGCTACTGCATCAACGCCCTCGCGCTGCGGAAGGTCGTGTGACCCGGCCCCGGAGCGATCTCCGGACGATCCCGGGGGTCGGGCCCGCGACCGAGGGGGATCTTCTCGCGCTGGGCATCCGGCGCGTGGCGGATCTCCGGGGGCGGGACCCGCAGGAGCTGTTCGATCGGCTGTCCGCGCTCCAGGGGTACCAGGACCGCTGCGTCCTCTACGTCTTCCGCTGCGCGGTCTACTTCGCGGAGACGGGGGGACCGGACCCGGCCCTCTGCAGGTGGTGGTCCTGGAAGGACGCAGCCGAGCCTCCCCTGGGCCTCCTGGGACATGCCCGCCGCAAGGGTGGGCGCGGCCGCGGCTGAGCCGCTCCGACGGGAACGGGCCGGACCGTCTCAACATTGGTCGCCGGCTCGTTGTCTTTCGTGGCACAGACCCGCCCCGGGGTCGGATCCGGTCATCCGGGCCCACTTTCGGCGTACTAGGTGTTCGGCTAAACTTGAACCGAATTTATGGAGCACGGCTTCCTGTGATTCCCACTCCGCCACTGGCGGACCCGCTCCCGGGTCGGGATGACATGGTGGACCGGCCGATCAGGGCCGGCCCGCGGCGTTAGCGCGGGCCGGCTCTTTTCATAGAGTCGTATCCGACACGACCCCTTTCCCGCAGGCGCCCTTTGGGGGGCGCCTTTTCTAGTGCCCTACATCAAATCCTGAGGAGGAAGCGATGGGCCGAAATCTGGTCCGAGGAGCCTGGCGAAGCGCCGCTTTTGGCGCCGCCGCACTGCTCGCTTTCGGCGTGTCCGCCGGAGCACAGCAGCAGGCCACCGGAACGATCCGTGGTCAGGTCACCGATGCGGTGACGATGCGCCCGTTGTCGGGCGTGCAGGTATCCGTACCGGG
>QJYK01000138.1 GCA_003248075.1 Gemmatimonadota bacterium
CGAGGGCGGCAATCACGCCAGCGGCGACTGACAGCAGCACAGCCCGCAGCGCGACGAGCTTGTAGCTGTCGATGAGCACCAGGACCCCGAGGAACAGGAAGACCGGCACCACACCGACGGCGACGCCGAGGACGGTCGTCACATGATCTTGAACGAGAACATGAAGGCGGAGCTGGGCGAGACGCCCCGTCCCCAGGCCGAGCCGAACCCGAGCGAGAGCGTGGAATCGAGATGGGAGAGCGTGACCAGCCGGACGTCGAGCTGCGCACCCGCGCTCACCCGCTCGCGCCGGAGCTCCGTGTCATCCAGGTCGGTCACGAGCCCCGTGGCGAAGAACGACAGCGCGGCCCACCGAAAGTAGAAGCTCGGGATCCCGACGCGGCGGAACCGCAGCGGCGGCGTGGTCCACTCCACCTGGGCCCGGCCGTAGTTGGAGCCGCCGACCGAATTGATGTCGATGCCCGGGAAGCTCTCGGTCTCCCGGAACTGCCGGATGTCCCGGTGGTCCACCCAGTTGTTGCCGAACCCGCCGAAGTAGAAGCTGGCGAACGGTTCGTTCCGCACGCCGGCGAGCGCCGCTCCTGCCGAGGCCCGGAACCACAGCGACGAGTGGCGCAGCGGCAGGAGGAACCCCTTGGAGGCATCGAGGCTGAGGCGGGCATAACGCTTGTCGTTGGCGTAGTTGCTGCGCAGGGTCACATCCCAGGTCGTTCCCAGCTCGTCCTCGATGGCTCCGAGGGACCGGCGCAGGGACTCGTACGCAAGACTCCCGGTGAACGACAGGAGGCTCGTGTACGGGGCCGCCACGCCCTGGTACTCGGGCAGGGTCTTCAGTCCGCCGTACCCTGCCAGCTGCAGCGTGTACCCCAGGTTCCGTGGCGTATCGAGGATGAGCGTGCCGTGGTACTGCACCCCCAGCCCATAGCCCGCTCGACTCGTCAGCGTCGGCCCGACGAGATCGTAGAAATCGGCCGGATTCAGCCCCGCGGAGATGCGCCAGTTCCAGTGGCGGAACACCGCGCGCAGGTGCAGGCGCTCATCCGACGCCAGGTTGTGGTACGGAGAATAGGACGAGGTCACGTCCAGCGCGGTCGTTCCGATCCGGTCGGAGAAGTTCAGGCGCACGCCGCCGGCGACGGTGTAGGTGCCCGCCGTATCCCGGTAGCCCTCCACGACGGGGTACGCGCTGTTCAGCTTGAAGTTGCCCAGCGACCGGTAGGCTCCGGTGAACGTCGTGAGCGAGTCCAGGTTGATGCCCGACGAGGGCGGCGGCATCCACTCCTGCACTTCGGTCCGCGTCGCGGCGATCTCGTTCCCCAGGAAGTTGATCGCGCTCACGCTGTCCGGGACCGCGTTCGCGATCATCGAGGGGAGGAACCCGCGGCTCGTGTACCGGAACACCACGACCGAGTCGCGGGAGACGGGAAGCGGCTTGAAGAAGCCCGTCTCCGCGTTGCTCAGGGGCTCCATGTCCTCCTGGTCCACGTCGTAGCGGAAGATGTTGGAGACGCCCGAGTAGTAGGAGGAGCCGAAGAGGAACTTCCCGTCCGGCGAGAACACGAAGTTCGACGGCGACCACTCGCCGAACTCGTACAGGATCTCGGGGACGGTGTCGCCCTGCAGGAGCGCCGCGATGGACATCCGCACCAGGCGCTGGTCCCCGCTGATCTCCGACATGGACCCGATGAGGGTCGAGCCGTCGGGCGAGATGTCCAGGTCGTAGAGATCCCTCCCGTACGGCAGGGTCTGGACCTGGTCCCACTCGTGGTAGGGCGGGGGGAGGCGCACCAGCGTCGAGCTGCCGTTGTCGTGCCGCACACCCCAGAGCGAGCGATCCGCCCGGTTGAAGGCGAGATCGCCGACCCGCGCGTTCTTGAGCAGAATCGTGGACCGGCCGGTGCCGAGGTCGAGCGCGGCGAGGTGACGCCACTCGGAGTTGTTGGTGGTGTAGAACAGGGTGCGCGACGCCGGGTCGAACGCCAGCGCGGTCACGTAGAACCCCGACGCGCCGGGGACCTTCCCGATCCGCCGGGTCTGTCCGGAGGCGACGTCGATGGCGGCGATGTGGGCTTCCTGGCCGGGGTAGCGGACGGCCACGTAGATGCTGCGACTGGTGGAATCGTAGTACGCCCGGGAGACGGATCCGAGGGCCCGATCGGTGAGCGGGCGGGATT
>QJYK01000037.1 GCA_003248075.1 Gemmatimonadota bacterium
GCGCTCATCGCCCTCGACGCCGACACGGGCTCCATGCGCTGGCATTTCCAGTTCACCCCGCACGACGTCCACGACTGGGACGCCACCGAGATTCCCGTGCTCGTCGACCTCGAGTGGAACCAGCGTCTGCGCCGCCTGGTGGTCATGGCGAACCGCAACGCCTTCTACTACGTGCTCGACCGGGAGACCGGAGAGTTCCTGCACGGACAGGAGTACTCGAAGCAGACCTGGGCGGAGGGCCTCGATGAGCACGGTCGGCCCATCATCCTTCCCGACACCGAGCCGACCGCCGAGGGCACCCTCGTCTGGCCGAGCCTCCAGGGCGCCACGAACTGGTTCAGCCCGAGCTACAGCCCGCGCACGGAGTTGCTGTACGTCCCCGTCCGGCACATGGGGGCCGTCTACTACAAGGCGGCGGCCGAGTACGAGCCGGGCCGGCCGTACATGGGCGGGGGCGAGCAGGCGCTCGCCGGCGACGACGCGTGGGGATACGTGAGGGCCCTCGACGTGCGCAGCGGCGGCGTGCGCTGGGAGCACCGGACGCTGACGCCGCTGTGGAGCGGCGTGATGGCGACGGCGGGGGGGCTCGTCTTCGGCAGCTCCAACGAGGGCAACTTCTTCGCGCTCGACGCCGAGACCGGGACGTCGCTCTGGGATCTGCATGCGGGTGCGCCGGCCCGATCCAACCCCATGTCGTACGAGGTCGACGGCCGCCAGATCGTCGTCATGGAGGCCGGCAACGCGGTGTTCGCTCTCGCGCTTCCGGAGCGTTGACGGGCGCGGGCGGAAGACCGCGGGAGATGGTGACGGAGCCGGTCGCTTCCTAGTTCTTCTCGTTCGTGACCAGTCGCTGACCCAGCCAGCCTGCCGGGTCGCCCTGAGCCGAAGCCTGTCGGATGTCGCCCATGCGCGCCTGTACCAGGTAGTCGTCCATGCCGCCGGCAAGGAGCGCGGCCGCGGAGCCGACGTCGTAGTAGATCCCGACCCAGTCGTCGTCTTCAAGCTCGGTGAGCGTGGGCCCGTAGGTCGCGAGGATCTCCCCGCTCCTCCGCTTCAGCGTATCCAGATGCTCGCGGTACGTCCCGCGAGCCTCGGCCTCGAGCGAGTCGACGTCGGCCGCCCGAATCGAGGTGAGCGGTACCTCGGCGAGGGCCCGCGTGGCGAAGGCCCGTGCGGTGTTCATGCGCGCGTTCTTGCGGAAGATGACCCCGTAGCCCGGCACATGCTGGGCGTCGGCCGATCCACCGAAGTACGTCCCCAAGTTCGCCACGTACAGGTGCTCATCTCGATCACCCGTACGAAGCGCCGTGTCGATGATCTGGCTCATGATCTTGAGCTGGGTGCGCATGCGCTCGGACACGTCGGCCTGTCCCTGGGAGACCCGGATCGCGCCCCGGTTCGTTTCGACGTTCGAGCCACGCAGCGCGTCGGCCCGGACGGTCATCGTCACCGTACCGGCGTCCCCCGCGCCGAAGTCGGCGATGAAGGTGATCGACTCTCCGGCCTCCGCGCGACGGAGGGTGCTCCCGTAGCCGGCGATCACGTCCCGGAGGGCGTCGGAGAGACGCTGCCGGTACTCGGCGGCCCATTGGGCGCTCGGTCCGGACGGGACTTTCTCCGCCAGGAGTTTCTCCCCCCGTGCCCACCCCGCCGCCTGGGCGTTGAACGCGAGCATGGAGCTGATCGGCCAGGTCACGGTGAAGAGGTAGCCGTAACCCGCCATGTAGAAGCCGCTCACGTCTCCCCGGCGGAAGACGGACGATCCGCTGGCCACGTAGAGGCCATTGGCCTCCAGCTTGGCCGACGCGGGGCGTCCCGCTGCGCTGTCCCTGGCCAGCTCCCTCGGCAGCTCGGGCGCCTCCACCTGCGACAACGCGGTGCTCACGATGGTCTGCATGATGCGGACGTCCTGGGGGACGTCCTGATCCCGGGAAGCATCCCAGCCGGCCGGGACCGAGACCCCCGCGACGTACTGGGCGGCGGTCGCACACGGCACGCCGAGGAGGATCCATGTGGCGATCCCGGCCACGCGCCCCATCACCCGAATGCTCGTCACGTTCGTCGACATGTCCATTCTCTCCTTGTCAGCGTTCCGGCGCGGGCGCCAGGGACGCCAGCATCGCGCTCAGCTGTTGCAGTTCGGTGCGTGTGATGACCTGCAGGTCGTTCATCGAGGAGAGCATCACGCCCAGGTCGGCGCGCCGACGTCGGTCGGCCTCCTCGAAGGCCCAGTTGATCGCGTTCGCGACCTGCTTCCCCGCCGCGAGGTCCTGGTCGCGGAGGGCCTCGTCCACCGCGTCGAGCAGCGCCTGGCGATCCTGCTGACGGGTGTCCCGTACCATCGCCTCGAGGTACTCCGCGGTCCGGGCGAGGCTCTGGTCCAGATCTGCGCGGGTCACGAGCCCGTACGACCCTCCCGCGGGGGCGTACGACGTCCCGAAGCCGACGCGCAGCCTTCCGTCGGCTCCGACCTGGAAGCGGAGCAGCAGGGCCGACGAAACCAACACGAGCCCGACAGCGGCCACTCCGGCGAGGACGGGCAGGAAGCGTCGGGGTCCCCATTGGCGGGGCGGTGCCGGCCTGTCCTCGTCGTGGCCGACGGACCCGACGGGCTGGCTCACCAGGACGATCCTGGGAGCGCCTTCGGCATCGGGCCACGCCCCCAGGAGCTCCCGCGTCGAGGCGAGCTGCTCGAGCTCCCCTCGGCAGGACGCACAGGTGGCGACGTGGGCGCGGATCTCCGCCAGGTAGGACGGGTCGCCGTCTTCGTAGAGCAGGGACACCAGCCGCTCTTCCCTGTTTCCACATGCATCGCTCATGAGATTTCTCCTGATCCGTTCCTCGGCGACACGCCCTCCCGCTCCAACTGGAGGCGCATCGCGCGCAGCCCCCGATGGAGCCGGGCTTTCGCGGTGTTCTCCGGTACGCCCAACACCTCGGCGATCTCGGGGAAGGTGAGGGCCTGGTATTCCCTGAGAAGGATCACTACGCGCTGGTCCTCCGAGAGCCCCGCGAGCAGCCGACGCACGAGCCTCTCGCGGTCGGCGGCCTCCGCTCCGGCATCCGTCCGGGCACGCTCGTCCGGCATGTCGTCGCTCACGGAGACCCTCTTTCCCGACACGGTCGTGTAGCCGTCGTACAGAGAGATCACCGTGCGCCGCTTCCTGCTCTTCAGGTGGTCCCTGCACAGATTCACCGCGATGCTGTAGAGCCACGACCTGAAGGCTCCCCTGTGCGCGTACTGTCCGATCGACCTCACGACCCGGACGAACGTGTCTTGCACCAGGTCCTCGGCGACGGTGGCGTCGCCCACATATTTGCACACGAAGTTGAAGAGCGGCCTCTCCCAGCGCCGAACGAGGAGGTTGAAGGCCTTCGCGTTGCCCGCCTGGCATGCCGCGATCAGCTGCGCCTCCTGGGCGCTCTCGCCCTCGGTGCTCCGGATTTCGGCCTTGGTGAAGGGCACTCCCATGCGCTCCTCGGTCGGGTCCCTGGGGCGCGTCGCTCCCGCTTCCACCACTGAGAACGACACGGACCCGGGAATCGTTGCGTGGGAGACGCGCCGTTGATGGTGGGTTGCCCGGCTCTCGGCAAGGCGAACCGCGGGCCCACCTTGACTAAAATTGTTAGCGTTCCTATGCTGAGGAGCACTAACATCGTTAATGCAGGAGGCGGCATGGGAAAGGACCTGCTGGGCGAGCTCGAGCACCAGGTGTTGCTGGCGGTCCTGCGCCTGGACCGCGAGGCCTTCAGCTCCTCGATCGTCGTCGAGCTCGAGGAGCGGACGGGTCGTGAAGTGGCGCCTGCGGCCGTCTACATCGCGCTTCGCCGCCTCGAGGAGAAGGGCATGGCGGCGTCGGAGATGCGACCCGCCGACGAGGGGGGAGGCCGCACGCGCCGCTACTTCCGCGCCACCTCGTCCGGCCGCGCCCTGCTGAGGGAGAGCAGACGGCGCCTCGAGAGCCTCTGGGACGGGTTGGACTCGGCGTTGGAGGAGCGCGCGTGAGGGACCGTCCGCCGAAGTGGGCGGTCCGACTCCTCGCGCTCGCCGTCCTCGATGAGGACCGCGAGGAGATGGTCGCGGAGATGGCGCTCCTGTTCCGGCGACGGGCTCAGCGTGACGGCGTGCGCAAGGCGCGGCGCTGGTACGCGCGACAGGCGTGGTCCTTCGCGTGGCGTGGGGCGTGGGAGAGGACGCGGGACATCGGAAGTCGGAACCGCCGGACAGACACGGGAGGATGGGAGATGGGGGAGGTGACGAGGGAGCTGCGGTCCGCGTTGCGACGTCTGGCCAGGGCCCCCGTGTTCACGGTGGTTTCCGTGCTCACGCTCGGCGTGGGCATCGGAGCCTTCGCGGCGATCTACGGCGTCGTGGACAGCGTGCTCGTGGAGCCGCCGCCCTACGACGAGCCGGACGAGCTCGTGTGGATCTGGCGCGATTACACCTGGTTCGATCTTTCCCGTGGATGGCTCGGGGGACCGGACATCGCGCAGCTGCGCGCGCACGACGACGTGTTCGAGAGCGTGATCGCGTTCCGGAACGGCGGGGCCAACCTCACGGGCCGCGACGGTGCGACGCCCCGCCGCGTGCGCGTCATGCTGGCCTCGGCGGGCTTCTTCGAGATGCTGGGGGTGTCGCCCGCGTTGGGCCGGTCCTTCCGCCCGGAGGAGGACGCGCCCGCCGCGCCCGCCGTCGCGGTGCTCGGATACGATCTGTGGCGCACCCAGTTCGGGTCGGACCCCGACGTGGTGGGCACCGAGATCTATCTCGACGGGGAGCGCACGACCGTGATCGGGGTCGCGCCCGAGAGCTTCCACTTCGTGAGGCACGGGAGCCTGGTGGACCCGGAAGGGGGTGACCTGTATCAGCCCCTGCGGATCGACCTGGCGTCCGAGGATCCCGGGAGCGGCGCCTTCGCCGGCCTGGCCCGCGTGCGCGACGGCGTCGCACCCGACCAGATCGAAGCCGCGATCTCGGCCGTGGCGGCCGACCTCGACGACCTCTGGGGCAACCCCGGCCTGCGCATGTGGAGCATCCGGCTGCGCGAGGACCTCGTGGCGGGTGTGCGCTCGGCGCTATCCGCTCTGCTCGCTTCGGCCGGCTTCCTGCTGCTGATCCTGGGCGCGAACCTCGCGACGCTGCTCCTTGGACGCGCCACCGCCCGAGACCGTGAGATCGCCGTTCGCTCCGCACTCGGGGCCGGGAGGGGGCGCCTCGTGCACACCGTCCTGTCGGAGAGCGCGCTTCTCGGAGGGGCGGGGGCCGCGCTCGGAATCGCGCTGGCGTTCCCGACGCTGCGCCTACTGCGCGCGATCGCACCGGCCGACCTGCCGCGGCTGGCCGACATCGCGATCGATCCGTCGGTCGTGCTCGTCGCTGTGGTCGCGGCCCTCCTGATGGCGATCGGCGCGGGGCTCCTCCCGGCCTCCCGGGCGCTGCGCGGCGATGTGTCCACGCGGCTGCGCGACCGGACCGACGGAGCGGGCTCAGGTCTGGGCGGGCTGCGCCTGCGCGGCGCCCTGGTCGTCGCGCAGGTCGCGCTCAGCCTCATGCTCCTCCTCGGCGCTGGTCTGCTCACGCGCGGCTACCTGCGGCTGCTGAGCGCGGACCCGGGATTCGACGGACGGGACGCCCTCTCCTTCACGGTCTCGCTGGACGGGGATCGCTACGAGCCAGACGGGGCGATCGCGGACTTCGACCGCCGGTTCCGCTCGGGCTTGCGTGGGCTCCCCGGCGTTACGGCGGTCGGCGCCTCCGAAGCCCTCCCCCTGACCGCGGGCACGAACCAGTCGACGGCCACGTTTCCCGGCGCGCCCGGGAACACGGGGGTCGAGGAGCAGGACAAACCGCTCCTCGACTACTACTACGCCGGGCCCGGGTATGCGGAGGCGGTCGGGCTGCGGGTGATCGAAGGAAGGGCGTTCGACGAGCGCGACGTCCCGGAGTCGCCGGGGGTCGTGCTGGTGGACGACGTGGTCGCATCGCGCTACTTCCCCGGCACGAGCGCGGTCGGAGGTCGTATGGCCTGGCGCGGCGACACGCTCACGATCGCGGGGGTGATCGACCAGCCGCGCATGTACACCGTCCACGCGGACGACCGGCCGCAGATCGTCTTGCCGTTGCTGCAGCGGCCGTTCGTGTCGACGCTCAGCTACGTGGTCGCGGGCCCCCAGGATCCCTCTGACCTCGCGCCTTCCATGCGCCGCGTGCTCGACGGGGTGGACGCGTCCGCGCCGCTGGTCGACGTCCGCACCTTGGCCGAGATCGTGAACGCGTCCCTCGGCCAGGAGCGCCTCAGCCTCACGCTGCTCCTCGCCTTTGCGGGTGGCGCGCTCCTGCTGGCCACGCTCGGACTCTACGGCGTCGTGTCCAACGGCGTGACGCGCAGGACGCACGAGGTGGGCGTGCGCATGGCCCTGGGGGCGGGTCGATCCACGGTGATGCGCATGGTGCTCCGCCAGGGGTTGGGCCTCACCCTCGCCGGCGTGGCGCTGGGCCTCCTGGGCTCGTTGGCCACGTCGCGCGTGGTCGGAACCGTGATCGTGAGCGCGGATGCCGGCGATCCGTTCGTCTACGCCTCGGTGGTGCTCGCGCTGGTGGCGCTCACGAGCATCGCGGTATGGATCCCCGCTCGGCGTGCAACGAGGATCGATCCGGCGAGCGCGCTGCGCGCGGAGTAGGGGACCGGTCCCTAATCCGCGCGGAGGGCCCCGACGGGATCGGCCCGGCTCGCCCGGATCGCCGGCACGAGCGCGGCCACGAGTGACGTGGCCATCAGGATCGTCAGCCCGGACAGCAGCACCACGGGGTCTGTCGGCTCAACCCCGTACAGGAGGGTCTCGACGAAGCGCGCCCCCGCGAGGGCCGCCACCACTCCAGCACCCACGCCGATCAGCACCGGAGCCATCGCCCGGCGGACGACCAGCGCATCGATGTCGCGCGCGGTCGATCCAATCGCCTTGCGGATCCCGATCTCGCGCCGCCGCCGTGCGACCGAGAGGCTCACCACGCTGAAGACACCTGCGCAGCCCAACGTCAGACCCAGGGCCGCGAGTACGGTGAACAGCTCGCCGTTCATGCGCTGCACGTACAGCGCGCCCCTGACCACGTCGCGGTACGAGATCGAGTTCACGATGGCGAGGTGGGGCTC
>QJYK01000178.1 GCA_003248075.1 Gemmatimonadota bacterium
CGCCAATCGTCCGCCTTGATGGAGCTCGCGACGGCGCGCATGTTCGGATGCCGCACGCCTGCAGACGCCCGGACCACATGAGCGAGCCCTTCGAGCGAGCCCACTACGACGTCGTCGTCGCTGGAGCGCGATGCGCGGGCGCGTCGACCGCGATGCTCCTCGCGCGGGCGGGGCTCCGGGTGCTCGTGGTGGATCCCGCCCGCTACGGAAGTGACACGCTCTCGACGCACGCGCTCATGCGTGGGGCCGTGCTCCAGTTGCGGCGCTGGGGATTGCTCGACGCCGTGCGCGCGGCGGGCACCCCCGCGATCTCATCGACGACGTTTCATTACGGCGAGGAGTCGATCGAGGTCCCCATAAAGTCCCGGGACGGAGTCGATGCCCTGTACGCTCCCAGGCGGACCGTCCTCGATGCCCTCCTGGTGGACGCCGCCGTGGCGGCCGGCGCCGAGGTGGTCCACGGCCGCTCGGTTGTCGGCCTCGTGCAGGACGACGACAGCCGCGTGCGCGGAGCCTCCATCGCGGGCAGCGACCAGGAGCCGGTCGACGTCTCCGCCGAGCTCGTCATCGGAGCCGACGGCATGCGGTCCCGGGTCGCGCGCCTCCTCGGTGTCGGGTACGACTATGTGGCCCCCCACGCCGCAGCCTCGATCTACGGATACGTGAGGAACGTGCGCCTCGATGGGTACCACTGGTTCTACAAGCCGGGTGTGAGCATCGGGACCATACCCACCAATGATGGCGAGACGTGCGTGTTCGTGCTCATCCCCCAGTCGGCATTCAACCGGAGTCGCGGCGAAGGACTGGACCCCTTGTTCGACAACCGTCTGAGAGAGGTTTGTCCGGACCTGGCGGAGGCTGTGGCCTCGAGCTCCGCGTCCGTCAGGCTGCGGGCGTTCCCCGGAGCACACAGCTTTCTCCGCCGGGCTGCCGGGCCGGGATGGGCTCTCGTGGGTGACGCCGCGTACTTTCGTGACCCCATCACCGCGCACGGGATCACCGATTCGCTGCGCGAAGCGGAGCTGATGGCTCGCGCGATCACGGGCCAGGACTCAGACGGTCTCGAGGGGTATCGTGCGACGCGTGACGAGGTCGTGAGAGGCTTCCTGGACACCACGGACCGGATCGCGTCCTTCAGCTGGACGCTCGAGGAAGCCAAGCAGCTCCATCTGACGCTGAACCGCCAGATGAACGCTCAGGTGGACCTCCTGAGGGCCTTGGATTAGGCGCGAATGACCACCCGTGGTTCGTGGCATAGGGTGGGGGCGTAGCGCCGCCTCGTCCGCGACGCCTACCAGGGACCGTACGTTGCGACTATTTTTGACGCCTTCAGCGCGCCCGTAGCTCAGTTGGATAGAGCGCATGCCTCCGGAGCATGAGGTCACAGGTTCGAATCCTGTCGGGCGCATTGGAAAAAGCAAAGCGCCGCAAGGGTTTCCGCCCCTGCGGCGCTTTCTTGTTTCGGCCACTGTGTCCCAACTGTGTCCCGTGTGGGCCTTCAGGCCGTGTTGTTCACGGCCCGGACCACGCCGGCCGCATCCGCGTGCTGAGATGACCTCCGCATCGTCGCCGGATCCTTCCACCCGGCGGCCGCGGCCACGTCCACGTCGGGCAGGTGGCGTCGCTCGCTCGCGAACAGTCTTCGGTAGGGGTGATACACGCCCGCGACCAGCTTGGTCAGTCCTGCCGAGGCGAAGCGGATGGACAAGGCCGCGTCTGACAGCGCGCTCAGCGTGACGGCCAGGGGCCTCCAAGACGGCATCGAGCGCGCGCTTCAGTTTCATGCGAACTATCTACGTCTGCCGTCAGGTGGCAGCGTGACCATCAACCGCGACTTCGAAGGCATGCTGATGGGTGCCGACGTCATGGGCGCCTATAGCTCTTTGGTCCAGGCCGGATTCCCGCCGCGGGCGGTGCTCAAGGCGCTCCAGGCTGGCGGCCGCGTCCCGGAAGACGAAGACGTCGATGCGCTGGAGCTCGAGTGGCTCGCCAGTCGGATTGCGGAGGAGAGATTCGCGGAGACGGAGCGCGCCGACCGTGCCCAGGACGTACTCGAGGACGCTGCGCGATGAAGGACACGCCGGACGGCCGGCGCGAAAACGGCGACCAGTCCCGCGGGGCGGGATGTCCTGGCGGCGCCGGGGCCTCGGAGGGCGAGTGCCTGGTTCCACGCTCGTCGCCGCAGTGGTCCGTACGCTTGATGGCTTGGCCGTCCGGCTTGATCGTAGAGGAGTGGGGGTGTCGGAGCTCGGGTCGGTGCTCCGCGGCGAATAGACGACCTCCGCTCTGCGTCCTGAGAAGCGTTTGCTGCTGGCGCGTCAGAGGCGTGGGTCCGAGAGCACTCGCCTTGCACCTCGCGACCTCGGGCCGTAGAGTGACCCGCAGCAGACACGCGAAGCGTTGGGCGGCGACTAGGGTAAGATGATGTTGCTCTCCGATTTCTCGTGTCTGATGAGCCGGTGATGTGACTAGTGACGCCCTGACCCTTCCTCGGAGGTGGAGCTATGTGGACCCGCCGTGCGTCTCCGGTACTCTTGATCGCTGCGCTCTTCAGTCCCAGCGCCCTCAGGGCTCAGACGTATGAGCTCGCCCAGTTCGATGATGCGACCCGGTAAACCCGTGCCGCGACGCTCCTCACGGCGGTCCTTGTCGGGGACCTCGCAAAGGGGAAGGCCAGGAACCTAAGCGCTCGTGAAGTTGGGGCCGAATCCGCTCGTATCTTCGGCCCACCCAACGGCTGGAATGGGTCCAACACACCAGTCGCGCTGTTCAGGGGCATGTACCGTAACCTGATGTCTGACCCCGATCAGACGTGTGAGTTGCTAGAGGCGAGCGAGACCGTGGTGAAGGCCCGATGCAACCGACCTTACTTGGACTACTTCGGTGAGTCGGGCGAGGCGTTAGGCGTCACTGTGGACGACTACGACCAGTCGTTCCTGGCCTTCGCATCGGGGATCGCCGAGTATCACGGTATGCGGTGGGAGCAGGTCGTCGAGGGTGGCGACATCGTGTATACGGTGACCAAGCGTTGAAACTTGGGCCGCGCCGAGCGCGGAGTATGGCGTGGGGCGGTCTGTCGGAACACCTGGATGGGCCGCCAGGACAACCCGGCGTTGGCCAAACGCACCGACACCCGTCCGGCACCACACGCACCGACACCCGTCCGGCACCACCCGCGTCGCGTGTCCGCTGACGGCGGCGGCGAGGGGCGGGGGTTCCCCTGGGCAGCGTAGGTTGTGACCCACGGGAGCTAGCCCCGGAGTGAGCGCCGACGGCCCCCGTCGTCCGAGTCAGGGCGGCGGGGGCGAGTCCGGTGAGGCTGCCTCACTCCGTTCGGCTCGCTTTGCCTCTCAGCCCTTTGAGCGCTACTCTCGGTTAGGCTCCTATGCTGCCGAATTCCTACGGCAGTGACCCT
The DNA here is from genome assembly GCA_003248075.1 of Gemmatimonadota bacterium. Taxonomy (GTDB): domain Bacteria; phylum Gemmatimonadota; class Gemmatimonadetes; order Longimicrobiales; family Gaopeijiaceae; genus SZUA-318. The sequence continues at coordinate 3,416 of QJYK01000178.1, forward strand.
TCCGCGGGAGGCGACCATGAACATCGTTCGAGCCGCGGTCGTGAGTAGAATGAAGGCGTGGTACGGAGTGCTGCCAGCCGCCTTGATTCTGGCGATACCGACAACGATTCAAGCTCAGGCCACAGAGGTCACGGTCGGGCGCCTGATCAGAGTGACCGTTGATGGCGATTCGGTCACCGGGACGCTTGCCGCACTGGAGCCGGACGAATGGCGCCTCTCACTGCCTGACGGAAGGGCGCGAAGCGTAAGTCCCGCGTCGGTGGGGAGCCTTGAAGTGTGGGTGAAGCGTCGCCACGTGCTCCACGGCTTGGCGATCGGCGCGGGGGTCGGGCTTGCAGGAGCTGCCATCTACGCGGCCGGAAGCGACTGCTCCGGCGGCGGTGTTGGAGGGGATATCTGCCAGGGCATTGAAGGTATAGGCGAGAGTTTTGTCTGGGTGGCCATGCCGCTCGCCGGGGCTGCCGTGGGCAGCCTGGTCGGGGCCGTTGTAACAACCGGGAGTTGGCGCCCGGGCTTTGTGCCGGTGCGCCGGGGAACTGGTATAGGTCTGGCTGTAACGTGGGGAAAGTCCTCGGGCTGACCCATCGCAGTCGTTCACAGGGATGGGTAAGGATGTCGGCGTGCCCCACGGGAGCGCGCCCCGGAGTGAGCGCCGACGGCCCCCGTCGTCCGAGTTCAGGGCGGCGGGGGCGAGTTCGTTCACACTGAATCGCGCCTGTTACGGCTCAGTATCTCCTTGTAAACGCACGATTTGGCACAAGTCTCTGTTGCATCTGTGCGACATTGCGGCGGTGCGACGGGGCCAGTGTGGTGCGCGCCTGCTGTCAACGCCGGTCGAAAATGTGACGAACGTGGCGGGTGAAAATGTTACACCCAGCGGAGGGGACGAGCCTCTCTAGGTCGTCGTCTGCTCCTGTTGTCTGTTCGTCGTTCTCCGACGCCGCTGGAGTGCTCCTGCACGGCGTCCAGCGCGGCGGGCTGCCTGATCCATGGCCTCCTCACCCGGGGTCAAATGAGACCGTGCGGACCGTGACCGCCATCGACTCCGTCCAGTGCATCCCGGGCTCGGTCACCACGGCCCCTTCCTCGTGCACGCTCTCCGACGTGGCGCCTCTCGCTTCCACCTTCCCACGCCCCCTGCGATCACGACGGACCCTCAATCTCCATAGCCCCACCCATCGCGCAGCGGCTCAGCTCAACTGAATCGTTTCCACACTCCCATGACTCTCGCTTCCCCAGACCTCCGCGCGTAGAGTGTGGAAACAATCCTTAATCGTTAGGCCGCGCTCCGGCGATGGCCACAGGGTGCCGGCGGGGCGCCCTCTGTCCGTAACAAACCCCGTCGCCAGGGAGGCCCCGAGTGAATAGCAGCAGGCTCAATAGCACACTCACACATCTTGGCAATCTGGGCGTTCTTGCCGGCATCGTCCTGGTGGCCGTGCAGATCAACCAAAACTCCGCCCTGGTTGAGGCCCAACTCGAGAGCGACGAGGCTGCGGCGTGGGTGGAGATCGATGCGTCGAAACAAGGCGAAAACTTCAGCGACGTACTCGCCAAGGCAATCGAGCGACCCGAAGACCTCACGCTTTCCGAGATGGTAGCGCTTGACGGGTACCTCTACAGTTACCTCGATCAGCTTTGGCGTCGCGAACAGCTGTATGCGATCGGGCTCGGCAACGATCTCGAAGACGAAATCCGCGACAGCATCAGGGACTTCTTCGGCAACCGATTCGCCCAAGCCTGGTGGGCCGAGACGAAATTTAAGTTCGGGTCCGACTTCATTCAGACCTTCGAACGCGTCCTCAGCGAAGTATCGCCCGACCAGGACGCAGAGTTCTTCGATCGCATCGAGGCACGTCTGACTCGCGGCGCATAGCAGAATGACATCCCCAGCAAGCGCGGCCTAACAGGGAATTGCCACTGCGCGGGTCGCCACGAGGATAGGTCTCCGACCTTCAAAGCCTCCTGCTCAGTGGTCGACTGCGCTCCCTTCAGCGCGAGTAGACTGGAGTGAGCCCTGGACGCGAGGTCTTGGGCGGCTTGTGGCGTTTAGGCCGCGCCAGCAGAATTCCGAGTCCGTTAGAGCGCACCTAGCCCAGAGGTCGAAGCACGACGATGCTGTTTAGGAAGTCAGGCCTCGATTGGCAGTATGGAATCACCGAGCTGGTGATCGTCGTAGCCGGTGTGCTCATCGCCTTGGCGGCCGACCAATGGTCCCGTGACCGCGGGGATCTGGCGCTTGAGGCTCGGTACCTCGATGACCTGGCGATCGACCTGCGATCAGACACCGCGCAACTAGGTGCCGCGATTTCGCTGGCGGAAAGCCGCGCATCCCTCGGGCACAGCGTTCTGCGTGCGGCCGATGGGGACACGGTCCTGACTCCCCCCGACCTGGTCGTCTCCCTCGAGCGTCAGTTCTACTTCGCCTTTCCAGCCTACTCGCGAACGACGATCTCGGACCTCATGAGCACCGGCAACCTCCGGCTCATCCGGGATCGCGAGCTCCGGCGCCGCCTCTCGGAGTATTACCAGACGATTGACCGCCTGGAGCAGTGGACGCAGAACTGGCGTCTCGTTCAGCAGGACGTGGAACGCATCATGCCCGAGCTTCTTCCGCTCCGACTAAGGGAAGCAGTGATCAGCCCGTCCGCTCCGAGCGCAGGCTGGACGGGGACATGGGGCCCTCCTCCTTGGACCCCGGATTTTACGGTGTCCGAGGCGGAGGCTGGTCAGATCCTCGCTCGGCTTCGCGCTCACCCCGAGGCGCGCTTCAGAATCGAGGGTATGGTCCGCGTTCAGGGCAATCAGTTCGGCGTGCTCACGGAGATCCGAAAGCAGGCACTCGAGACGCTGCGGGCTGTTGAGGGAGCTGCGTCCAAGCCTTGAGGGCGTGCGCCCTGTTGAGCTCGGCCACGGTCCGAGCCTTGAGCTTGCCGATCATCACGTAGCCGGCGCTGCGCTCGACGAGCGTGACGACGCAGGGCCTGCGTTTGCCGAGCATGGTGTCGATCTCCCAGTGCCCGAGCTCAGTGCGGGCCTCGACGGCAGCGGGGCGCTCTGATAGGTGGCGCTTACCGGCCAGGCGACCGCGGGAATCGTAAGCGCCGTAACGCTTGCGGCGCTTCTTTCCGGCCTGACGGAGCTGCTTGTAGTGCGTTCCTCCGCGTCGCTTGTCGTGCCAGACGTAGCGGTAGATGGTCTCGTGGCTGATGTGGAGGCCTCCGGCTCTTCGGAACCGTCCGGCGATCTGTTCAGGGCTCCACCCAAGCCTGAGATGTGCCACGACCGTGGCCCAGTCCTCGGTGGTGAAGCGTTGGTTGCGTCGGGAACGTGCGCGCCGCCACCGGGCGTAGTCATCGGCCAGGGACGGCCGGTACACCCGGCCCGAGCGGTCCTTCGAGTTGCGACGCACTTCCCGGCTGATCGTGCTGGGGTGTCGCTCGAGCGCTCGAGCGATCTCGGCCTGGGTGTGGCCTTGTTTGCGGAGCGCGGACAGTGCATACCTCTCCTCAGAGGTGAGCGGGCGGTACGTCCTCACGAGTCCCTCCCTGTTCTTGCCGGTTCAGGAAGGTTCTGAGGTCGCCAGCTCGCCTCTCCTTGTCCAGGGGGGCGGCTTCGCCGACCCGTTGCACTTACTTTGTGAATCCACGCCTGACCGGTCGCGGGTCACTCGGCTTGCACCTCGCGACCCGGGGTGAGCATTGTGGTCGCGCAGCAGGATTCCGAAGTCGTTAGAACGCGGCAGAAGACGGGGGCTTCCGTTGGCAACGGAAAGAGGATGGAAGCGCTTTCTCATCGAGGGGGCAGTCATCGTTGTCTCGATCCTCTTGGCGTTCGGAATCGATGCGTGGTGGGGTGGACGCCAGGAGGCCCGCCGGGAGACCGAGCTGATCGATTCGCTCAGGCGGGACATGCTGGCCACCAGAGCCGAAGCCGACCGCGTGCTTGAGGGGAATGCGTATTGGGTTGGGGCTTTCGATTCCTTCCTTTCCATGACGAGGGAGGAGATCCTTAGCCTCGCTGAGGATTCGGCCAGGTCCGCTCTCAACGGCATCCGGCAATTGTCCGCCTTCACCGCCTTCGACGGGACCATTCGCACCGCGGATCTGACAGTCATTCGTAGTCCGGCGCTCCGAGACGCAATATCCGGGTGGGTTGGAAAAGCGTCCGATGTGGCCGAGGATCCACCGGTGCTCTTCGCAGCGGGTACTGCCACCTATTCGGCGATGGGTTGGATGGCTCAGGCCCGGGTGGCTGGTTTGGAAACACCAGAGACGACCGGGTCATCTCCCCAGCTGCTCGCGGCCGTGCGCGAGAACCAAGAATTCCTGAGCGTCCGCCTGACTCAGCAGTTTCTGATTGGCATCCATCAGACCAAGGTCCGCGTCCTACGCAGCCAGACGGATCTCGTGCTGGCCGAGATCGAGGCGGGACGACAATAGAGAGTGGCCGTCCGCGTTCTAACAAGGAATTGCTTTTGACGCGGGCTGGCTGAGTGGCCCGCCCTACTCGGCTTGCACCTCGCAGCTCGGGAAGAGCCTTGTAGTCGCGCAACAGAATTCCAAAGTCGTTAGGCAACAGTCAAACGTCATATCATTTCCGCTGCATCCGGAGGAGGCTATACGATCGATCGCCGGTCTGCTCGTGCTCGGCGTACACGGCACCGAATCGCAGTCGCGCGGATACCCGCGCGGCCCAAAACGCGATCGCGGCCAGGCTCGAGAAGGCTTCCCTGACGGTGCGCTCGCGGGTGTCCCCGGCCGGGGGTCGAGCGCTGAGGCGTCGCGCGGCCGGCGTTCTTCCCGGTGCAGGCGTATGTTACCCGCGTGATTCTTCTCAACCCGCGAATGGCCCTGTCGATCCGAGCGGTGACGCGCGACCTCCACACTGATCTCCTTCCATCGAGGCGACGGTACCCATGACGACTCGCCGGCTCCTGGCTCTGGCGCTCGGCACGTTGAGCGCGTGCGCTCAGGAGCGACCCGCCGACCCTTCGCCCATCACCACGGCCGAGCTGTCGGCTCGACTTCGGTTCTTTTCGTCCGATCGATTCGAGGGCCGGCTGCCTGGCACCCGGGGAGACTCGCTTGCGGTCGAGTGGCTGGTGAGCGAGCTCGGGAGCTTCGGTGTCGAGCCCGCCGGCAGCGACGGTTGGCTGCAACCCGTCTCGATCGTCGTCCACGACGCCGACCCCAGCTCGCCGAACGAAGCAAGGGTCTCGGGTCGGGTTTCCCGCGCCCTCGTGCACGGGCGCGACGTGCGGCTCGCCAACAACGGCGCCGCGCCGAGGGTCGAGACCGGCGGCGAGCTGGTGTTCGTCGGATACGGCATCGGCGCCCCGACCTACCAGTGGAACGACTTCGAAGGCGTGGAGCTCGAGGGCAAGGTCGCGATCGGCCTCTTCGGCGAGCCGAAGCTCGAGGGCGACTCCGTGCGCTTCAACGGATTCCGGGCGTCGCGCCATTCCTCGACCCGGGACAAGGTGGAGGAGCTCTCCAAGCGCGGCGCGGTCGGCGTGCTCTGGGTGCTCCCGAACGGCTCACTATCGAGCGGGCCGGTCACGGGGAGCCGGAAGCTCGCGGCCGAGGCCGAGGGATCGACGCTCCAATTCGTCGGCAACATCACCGACTCTGTGCTGGCAGCGCTCTTGCCGTCGGATGCGCCAGGTCTGGCCGAGCTCGTGTCCGAGGCGGGCCGCCCGGGATTCCGTGCCCGCGCGCTCGGCAGCCGACTCCAGGTTCGCTTCCGAACTCGACCGCGCACGGTCCAGACCCGCAACGTGGTCGGGGTCGTCAAAGGGACCGATCCCGAGCTCGCGAGCGAGCACCTGGTGCTGAGCGCGCACTGGGATGCCTACGGCATCGGGCATCCGGTCGATGGAGACTCGATCTACAATGGCGCCCTGGACGACGGGTCGGGCGTCACTGCGCTGCTCGCGCTGGCGCGGGTGTTCGCCGCGGCGCCCGAGCCCCGGTCGATCACCTTCCTGTTCACGACGGCCGAGGAGTGGGGCTTGCTCGGCGCCGAGGCCTTCGTCCGCGAGGGACCGCTCCCGCTCGAGCGGATCGTGGCCAACCTCAACATCGACGACGGCACCGAGCTCTTCGGGCCCCAGCGGGACGTCGCCCCACTCGGCATCGAGCTCAGCACCCTGGGTGAGAGCGTCGCTCGCGTTGCCGAGGGTATGAATCTCCGGGTGACGCCGGATCCGTTCCCCGAAGAAGGCTTCTTCCTGAGGGCGGACAACTATTCGTTCGCCCGCGCCGGCGTGCCGGCGCTCTATCTGGCGCTTGGCACCGACGCGCTGGGTCGACCCGAGGGCTGGACCGACCGCCGGTCCAAGCAATACATGGAGAAAGAGTACCACCGCCCGAGCGACGACTACGAGACGGTGGTGGTCGACATGCAGGGGGCGCGACAGCTCGCGGAATTCGCCTGGCGGCTGACCTCGATGGTGGCGCGGGCGCCGGAGGGTCCGGCGTGGCTGCCGGGGGCCGAGTTCAGCCGACCCCCGGCGCGCTGACCGAGGAGATTCCGACCCTAGTGGTGCACCTTCTTGGGGCCCTCTTCGTGGAAGGTGGTGCACTTCCCGCCGACGGTCCGCCCGGGCCGACGCTCCCGTCTAGCGCCTCTGGGCCTCCGCGAACGTCAAGGCGATCATCCTCAGGATCGTCTTTTCCTCCGAGCTGCTGGCTGGGGCGAAGTCGATCCCGAGATGGATGTGTGCGAGCGGCTGGTCGTCGGGCGTACGGACTCGAAGCCAGTTCCGGCCGAACTGCGTGTTGAACTCCGCCTGGACGCGGTACCGATCGCCGACCTCTCCACCGGGCTCGAGCCGCAGCAGCTCGAGGCGCGGCTCGGCCGACAGAAGCGGAGACCCTTCCGCGGCGAGCGAGTCGTACGTCGCCGCCAGAGAGTCCAGCGGGGGCGCGATCCCATAGCCGAACCGCCACACGGTGACATCGGGCTGGGTCGTTCGCGCTGCTCGGCAGTCCATTCCCTCCGTGCGAGCGCGGGACGTGAAGACTCGGTCCTCGCCACGCGCACGATCGTGCTCGATGTCCTCATCGACGATCCACAGGACCGTGCAGCGCAGCTCCCATTCCCCAGTGCCCGGTCCCGAGACCGATAGATCGCCGTGGCCGATCACCACGTTGGCGGTCGTGAATCCGACCTGCCGCTGCAGTAAGCCCCCGATCGCCGAGCCGGCGCGCTCCGAACGGGGTCGGTCCCAACCCGGCACGTCCTGCGGCGAGTGCCGACGAATCGTTCCCTCGAGCTCCACCGAGCCGTCCGGCGTCGCGTAGCGGAGGCGCTGACTGCTCGGCGAACGGGTCTCGAGGTCGAGGCGAAGCTCCTCACGAGTCCAACCTTCCGGAAGCGTCGGAAAACCGAGGATAGCACATGCGCTCCCAGCCAGAACCAGAAGGAGGGTCGCCGCGCGACCTCCTGACCTGGGCTTACCGGGGATGCCCATTGGTCGAAGCTAGCTCCGGGTGTCTCGCTGGCAAGGAGATTCGACTCCGCAGGTTATTCCGTCGTGAGCCACGGAGCCTGTGACCGAACCGACGCGGTGTTCACAGGTTCAAGCCGAGCGGCGAGCGCAGCGTGCCCCGCTTCTCAAGGGCGAAAGGCAGCGTGTCGGGGTCCGGCTGCTGATAGCACTCGAGGATCGCGTTCTGATCCCTCCAACCCCCGAGCGCGCACAGGTCCTTCAGGCGGGCAGTTGCCCCGGCCCTTGCACGAGAAGCCGCCCATACGGCTGACACATGCCGGGAGCGCCCGAATGTCGCCCGAGGACAAGCTGCGCCCGCCTGGGCCCCGAGACCCTCGCCCGGGTCTGCGACAGCACCCCGGAGTTCGATGAGCCCGCTGAGCTGCCTGACCCCATCGCTGTCGCCGCCTCCATCACGCGTGTTCCGGAGGACCTGGGCGTCCGCTATCCCACGGGAGAATCACCGGCGAGCTCGGTCCACGGCGAACCCCGGGCCACCAACGACGTCGACGTGCTCGCGGATTTCCGCGCCGAGCACGTCGACCGCTCAGATGCCGCCCGACTCGATGAGCGCCAGGTAGCGCCGCACGACCTCGGGGAAGATCGAGAAGTGGTCTCCCGGCACCATCACGACGCGGATCAGGGTGTCGCCGGCCTCGTTGGCACGCTTCGCCGCGGCGACGGACGGGATGAACTGCGGCGACTGGGTCTCGATCCAGGCGAAGTGGGGCCGCTCCATCCAGTGGAAGTTGCCGACGAGCAGGCGCATGGCGAGCTCGGTCGCGTCGGCCGTGTCGACGGGCGACGCGGGGCCGCCGTCCGGGCGCGTGGACCGGGCCCCGCGCCGCAGGGATTCCGAATCGTAGAGGCCGCCGGAGCTGGCCGTGTGTCGAAGCGGCACGTCGTCGACGAGCGACAGCAGGGCGGCCAGCCCCCCGCCGGCGCTCCAGCCGAGGGCGTACACGCGTTCCTCGTCCACGGCCGGATGCGCCGCCAGCCACCGGGCCGCGGCGGCCGCGTCCTCGACCTCGCCGAAGAACCGCTCGTGCCAGCCCGGGTTGCCGTGCTCTCCTCGCCAGGTCGGCCACATCACGACGTAGCCGGCGTCCATGAACGGCCGCAACGGCGGCTGCTGCTCCGGGAAGAGTGACCAGCCGGCGTGAAGGAAGAGCAGGGCGGGGGCCCGCCCGGCGTCGGCGCCGGCCGGCACGAAGAGCCACGCCTTGAGGTCCCCGACCGGCCCCGGGTACTCGACCACCTCGAGGGCGCCCGGGAGATCGTCGCCGAACACGGGCCGCAGGTCGTTCAGCGTGTCCGGCGCCCCGGGCGAGGTCATGCGGTGGAGCAGCGTGGTCTCGAACGCCGCGCGGCGCTCCTGCCAGGAGGGCTCGTGGCTAGCTCCGCCCCCGGAACAGGCCGAGCCCGCGACCCCCAACAGCAGCCCCGCGAGCAGCGCGCGCGCCGGCCCCCGGAAGAGGCTCACCGGACCGGTCCCAGGTGCTCGTCGTACCACGCCAGGATCTCGCCGATCGTCTCGATCTCCGGCGTCGAGTGACCGGTCTCGTAGACGACGTGGCGTTTCGCTTCCGGAGGCGTGCCCAGGGCGTGATACAAGGGGAGCTGCGCCGTCTCCAGGGGGAAGAACGCGTCGAACCGACCGTTGAGCAGGAGGGTCGGAGCCGTCACCCGGGGCGCGAACACGCGCTGGTCGACCTCGGGACGCGTCTCAGTGCTCCAGAAGCCCCCCGCATGGAGGACCAGGGCGCGGAGCCTCGGCTCCACGGCCGCGAGCACCGGACCGATCCCGGCGCCCCAGCTCACGCCGTAGTAGCCGATCTTCGACGCGTCGATGTCGGCCCGGGTTTCCAGGTAGTCGATCGAGCGGCCCAGGTCCTTGGACCACATCACGACGTGGTCCCGGTAGGCCGCGGTCAGGTCGGGGTTGTCGTCGGCGAGCCCCGTCGCGCGCTGGTACGTCCCCGCGTAGACCGGAAGGAGGACGGCCCGTCCGCTCCGCACGATGAGATCCACCATCGGATGCGACGACGCTTCGACGTCGCCGCCGGCGAGCGCGCCGGAGCCCGGGAAGGCGACGACGACCTGGAAGGGCGGCCTCCCGCCCGGGGGCAGGAAGAGCAGTGCGGGGACCCGGCCGTCCCCGTACGCCGCGCGGTACGAGACGCGCTCGACGCGCCGCTGCCCCCCCGCCAGCACGCCGTCGACAGCGGGCTCGATGGGCAGCGGATCGTAGTCGTAGAGCGCCGCGTACGCCGCCCACACCGGGTCGGGAACGGCGCGCGTGCCGGGGGCGTCTCCGCGGCGGACGAGGGGCTCCAGGGCCCCGGCGGCGTACGTCGCTTTCGGGAGCATGAGGCGGACACCGTTGGTTTCCGACCGGTCCCAGGGCGGAAGGCTCTCGGCCTCGCGGAAGAGGTGGCCGGGGTCGGTCCAGCCTCCCCCGAGGATGTAGAATCGGCCCTCGCCGTCCGAGTTCCGGACCCACTCCTTGGCGTTCCCGGCCATGTCGTAGGCCCCGAAGGGCCCCATCCCCGCGAAGCTGCCGACCGGGGCCGGCCCCCGACCGCCCACGTTGCTCGCCGGGAGGATCCGTGACGCGCTCTCCGTGCCGGCAGCGCGGTGCCAGTGGTGCACGGTCGGAAGCTCCTTTCCCACGAACCGGGCGAAGGCCGCGGCCTCGTACCAGCTGAGCCCGGTGACCGGATGGTTGCCCTCGCCCTCCGGATGGTCGCCCGCGACCCACGTCGCGGGACCCGGTCGGCCGGTCCGGTCGACGAACGCCGGCACCGCGTCTTCGAAGGACACGTCGGCGCCGTCGCGCACGAACGGCTCCGTCCACCAGGACGGGTCACGGTATCCCCCAGCCGCCACGAACGCCCGATAGGCGCGGTTCGTCACCTCGTAGCGGTCGAGGAAGTAGGCTCCCAGCTCGACGGGCTCGCGGTCCATGAGCTGAGGGATCCCGAGCGCGGTTTCGCCGCCCGCCACCTCCACCATGCCGTCCGGTCCGTCGCCCGCCGGGACCAGCCGGAGCCCGGAATGGGCTTCGACGCGGGGGAACTGGAGACCGGACGAGGCCATCTCCACGTCCTGGTATCCGTCGAGGCGGATTCGCCAGCGGAAGAAGCCGACGGGAATACGGACCGCGTCCAGAGGTGTCGTGCCGAGGCTCCACCAGGCGTCCTCCGGCGCATCGTACGGCCGGATCTCGACCATGGCCCCCGCGGGGATCGTGACGACCGAGGTGTAGCGGGCGATGTCGGCCCAGGCCGCCCTCAGGGCCGGGTGATCGGAGACGTGGTGCTCGGCCTCGACCGCCACGCGGTAGGCTTCGATGAGCTCCCCCTGCTGGGCGAGCGCGAGGACCCGGGGAATCGCCTCCTCGGTGGCCCACCGAGCGCCTTCCGGCGACCCTTCTCGCCCGGATTCGGTGAGGCCGAGTCCGCGGGCCGCGGAGGAGACAGTCGCGGCCACGCCCACCAGCGCGAAGGTGGATACGCCGGCATAGCCCACGTTCCGCCAGGTCAGGATGCGCCGGAGCCGGAGGGCGCTGCTCCCCACGGACTCGAGCGGGCCCAGGCTCTGCTGAACGAGGGCCGTCGCCACCACCGCGAGCAGCCCCACGATCAGGAGGACGAGCACGAATCGTGGGAAGATCGGCGGAAGGCCCGCCACCTCGCTCAGGGTCGCGGTAACCTCCAGGACGACCCACGCGCCCACCGCGTAGCTCAGGACGATCTGCCAGACGGTCCGGTCCCCGAGCCAATCCCTGAACGAGTTCGGCGGATCCATGGGTCTCCCGGTTCGAGCCGGACGGCGTTCCGGCGCGTCCGCCCGCTCGATCACTAATCCGGGGCGGCTCCCTTTGCAAGGAACACGCTCGCCTACCTCACGCCCCGCCCGGGTCGAACCCCGGGGGCAGCTCACCCGTCCGCGGGATACCTCCACTCCCGCGCCGTGGCGGACCCCGGCAACCCGTACTGTCGGGGACTGAACACCTCGTCCGCTGCGAGGAACCAACGAAGTGACTCGATCGACACTGGACCGGCGGGTCACACCGCTCTCGCATTTCGCAACCCCACCAACCGTGATAGCGTGTAGCCCCGGCCACCGACGAGTGGACGGAGGGAACGCGGACGCGTTCGTGAGTTCAGGGCTACACCTCCGGGGGACGACGTGAAAGCCACCATTTCGGCGCTCAGCCTCAGCCTTCTACTCGCCGCGGGCCTCGGCGCTCAGCAGGCGACGCGCACACAGCCTGTCGAGGGCATCCGCGACAACGGAACGGGATATCACGCGCTGGTGGGTGCGCGGGCCGTGACCTCACCGGGTCAGGCGATCGACGACGCGACGATCGTCATCCGCAACGGGTTGATCCAGTCCGTCCAGCGGGGTGCCTCGCCTCCGGCAGGCGCCCGGGTGTGGGACCTGACGGGTCTGACCGTGTACCCGGGGTTCGTCGACGCCCACGCCGACCTCGGAATGGACGACGTGCCCGAAGGGGGCGATGTCGGGCCGACGCACTGGAACCCGCAGGTCCGGGCGTGGTTCAGCACGACCGCGAACCTCCGGGACGACCAGGACCGACGGCGGGCGCTCCGCTCGCAGGGCTTCGGCACCGCGCTGGTCGTGCCGAAGCAGGGCATCTTCCGGGGAACGGCTTCCGTGGTGAACCTGGGCGACGCCGGTGTCCGCGACCGTGTCCTACGCCCCGACGTCGCCCAATCGCTCGGCTTCCAACGGTCCTTCGAGCTCGGAGGCCGTTACCCCAATTCGTCCATGGGAACGATCGCGCTGATTAAGCAGACGTTCATGGACGCCGAGTGGTACAAGCGCGCCTGGGGTGCCTACGAGTCCAGCGGCCGCAGCTTCCTTCCACCCGAGACGAGCGCCGCCCTCGGCGCGCTGGAGGCGTCGGTGGAAGGTCGGCAGCCGGTGATCTTCGAGACCCGGAGCGAGGAGGAGTACCTCCGGAGCCAGGCGCTGGCGGCAAAGTTCGGGCTGACGGCGTGGTATCGCGGGAGCGGCGAGGAGTACAGGATCATCGACGTGCTGAGGGAGAGCAGCGACCCGCTGTTCGTGCCGCTGTCCTTCCCGGACGCTCCCGACGTCGACGATCCGGAGGCCGCGCTGAACGCGTCGCTCGCCGACCTTCGCCACTGGTACCTGGCCCCGACGAACCCGGGTCAGCTCGCGGACGCCGGGATCGAGTTCGCGATCACCTCCGACGGCCTGACGTCGGTAGGAGACTTCCTGCCCAACCTGCGCACCGCCGTGGCGCGGGGGCTTGCGCCCGACGCCGCGCTGGCCGCGATCACCACCACGCCCGCCCGCTACCTCGGGATCGACCGCACGCACGGAACGATCGAGGCGGGCAAGGTCGCCAACCTCGTGGTCGCGCAGGGTGACCTGTTCACGCAGGACGCCGACATCCGCGATGTCTGGGTGCAGGGCGTCGTCTACGGCGTGACGCGTCCCGCGCAGATCGATCCGCGGGGTACGTGGGTGGTCCAGTCGGACGAGCAGTGGGGCTTCCGGGCCCAGCTCGTGCTCGAGGGAACGCTGAACCGCCTCGCCGGCTGGATCGACATCGCTCCGGGCCCGAACAACGCGCAGGGCGTCCGGGTCGACCTGGAATCCGCCACAGTCGTCACGGAGACGGGGCGGCTCGAGGTGCGCTTCGACGGCGAGGAGCTGGGCTACGAGGGCATGGCGCTCCTGGCGGGCGCGGTGACCGGCGACGACTTCTACGGGTGGACCTCCTTGCCGAATGGAGCGAACCCGTCCTTCCGGGGCTCGCGCACGGCGCCCTTCGAAGGCGACGAGGTCGGCACGGTCGCGGCGGACGTGCCCGAGATCGACCTGCCATTCATCCGTCCGGCGATGGCGTTCGGCGTGAGGGCTCTCCCCCGGCAACCGGACGCGGTCATCGTGCGCAACGCGACCGTCTGGACGCAGGGAGCACAGGGTCGCCTGGAGAACGCTGATGTCCTGATCCGCCGCGGGCGGATCGCAGAGGTCGGGACCGGCCTCGACGCCCCCCGCGGCGCCGTCGAGATCGACGGTACGGGCAAGCACGTCACCCCCGGCCTGATCGACCCGCACATCCACTCGGGTGTCAGCGACGTGAACGAGACGGGCGCCACGATCGTGCCCGAGGTCTACATGGGCGACGTGATCACGCACAACAACGTCTGGATGTATCGTCAGCTCGCCGGTGGCCTCACGACGGCGATGATCAAGCACGGTTCCGCGAACCCGATCGGCGGCGAGAACGTGATCGTCAAGATGCGGTGGGGCTCGCTCCCGGAGCAGCTCAAGCTCGAGGGTGGAAGCCGGACCGTGAAGTTCGCCCTCGGCGAGAACCCCAAGCGCTGCTGCTACGAGGGTCGTTACCCCGACACGCGCATGGGGACGCAGGAGATCATCCGCGACCACTTCCTGGCCGCGCGCGACTACGAGCGCGAATGGCAGGAGTGGGAGGCCACGGGCGAAGGGCTGCCGCCGCGGCGCGACCTGAGGATGGAGGCGATCCTCGACATCCTGAATCAGGAGCTGCTCATCTCGTCGCACGGCTACCGCGCCGACGAGTTCCTCGCGCTCATCCGCCTCGCGGAGGAGTTCGGCTTCAAGGTGCAAACCCTCCAGCACGCGGTGGAGGCGTACAAGATCGCGCCGGAGCTGGCTGCCTCGGGCGTCGCGGCCGCGGTATGGAGTGACTGGGGCGCGTTCAAGATGGAGGCGTACGACGCCACCAAGTACAACGCACGGATCCTGATGGAGGCCGGCGTCACGGTGTCGCTCCATTCGGACAACCAGCAGATCGCGAGCCGGATGAACTGGGAAGCGGGCAAGCTCCTTCGCACCGGGCTGACCGAGGAGCAGGCGCTCACGACCGTCACACTCAACGCGGCCAAGGTGCTCGCCATCGACGATCGCGTGGGCTCGCTCGAAGCGGGCAAGGACGCCGACTTCGTCGTCTGGAACGGCGATCCGCTGTCACAGTTCACGAGAGCGGAACAGACCTGGGTCGACGGCCGCCGCTACTTCTCCCTGGAGGAGGATGCGGCGCTCCGTGAGCAGGTCGAGAACGAGCGCCGGCAGCTGATCCAGGCCGTGCTGGCCGCCAGCGGGAACGACAGGCGCGCCCGGACCGCAGCCAGCGGGAGGAACTGACCCATGAGGACCAACCAGGATAGAGTCATGACACGTCCAACGGGCCGCTTCGCGGCACTCGCTCGTCACGCGGCCGTTCTGGGCGCGTGCGCCGCGCTCGCGTGCCTGCCTCTCCCGGCTTCGGCACAGGTGCGCATGACCGTTCCCCCGCAGTCGGAGCGCATCGCGCTGCGGGGTGCGACGATCCATACCGTCACGAACGGGGTCATCGAGAATGGCACGATCGTCTTCAACAACGGCGTGATCACCGCGATCGGCGCCGATGTGGAGATCCCGGCCGGGACCCGCGTGGTCGACGTGAGCGGCAAGCACATCTACCCCGGCCTCATCGATGCCTACTCCACCGTGGGCATCGCGGAGATCGGCGCAGTGGACATGTCCAACGACGTGAACGAAGTGGGAGACTTCAACCCCAACGTCCACGCCGACGTGGCCGTGAACGCGGAGAGCCGTCATATCGGCACGTCCCGGTCGCAGGGTGTCCTGACCACGCTCACCACCCCAGGAGGCGGCCTCATCTCCGGCATGTCCTCGGCGATGGCGCTCGAGGGCTGGAGCTGGGAAGAGATGACGATGGAGTCCGCGGCAGCCCTCAACGTGAACTGGCCGAACCCGAATCCCCGGGCGCGTCGTTTCGGCGGCTTCGGAGGCCAGGACGACGCCAATCCCCCGACGTATGAGGAGCGGGTCCAGCAGTTGAAGAACTACTTCGCCGAAGCGCGTGCCTATCGCGACGCCGTCGCCGCTGGCGAGAGGGTGCGGAGCGACGCGCGCTACATGTCGATGATCCCGGCGCTGAATCGTGAGATCCCCGTGGTCGTCTCCGCCGACGGCGCCGCGCAGATCAACGACGCGATCACCTGGGCGAAGGAGGAGAATCTCCGGCTCGTCATCCGCGGTGGAGACGATGCGATCCACGTCGCGGATCGCCTGGTCGCCGAGGACGTCCCCGTGATCCTCACCTCGACCATGGACGCCCCGGGACGTGACGATGAGGGCTACGACGAGGCCTATCGGAGGGCCGCGAAGCTCTACGAGGCGGGCGTGAAGTTCGCGATCTCGGGCGGCGCGGGCTCCCTCTACACGGATCGCCTGCCGTATGAGGCCGGCGTGGCAGTCGCCTTCGGGCTTCCGGAGGAGGAGGCGATCAAGGCGGTGACGATCAACGCGGCGGAGCTCATGGGTCTGGAGGACCGGATCGGATCACTCGAGACCGGCAAGCAGGCCACGCTCCTGATCACCACCGGCACGCCCATCAACATGACGAGCGACATCGAGCAGGCGTACATCCAGGGCCGCGAGCTCGACATGAACGACATCCAGAAGCACTTCTTCATGAAGTACATGGAGAAGCTCCACCAGCGGATGCGCATCATCTCGTAGACGAAGCCCGCCTCTCCCCCTCTCGCGGGAGCTCGCGGCATCGGCGGTCGCGAGGATGGAGAGCGATGCGGAGTTGGGCTCCTCGCGGACCATGACTGCCGCGGGGAAGGCGGCTCCGAGGACGGGGGCCTGCGCCCGCATCGGGGTCATGCCGGAAGCCCCATCCCGTTCAGCACCGCCACGAAGCGGGGGTGGGTCCGCAGCGCGGCGAAGAAGGGGTAGCGGATTGCGATCACGAGCTGCGGGCACCGTTCGGCCACGGCCGACTCCAGGAACCCCAGCGCCTCGTCGGGCCGCCCGAGGACGGCCTGGATGGCCGCCAGCACCGTGTGGGAAGGCCGCCAGCACCGTGTGGGAAGGCCGCCAGGCAGCCGAGCACCAAGAGGTCCACGGCGCGCTCGGGGAGTCCGAGCCTGGTCCTGCGGCCGGTGACGTGGCAGGGCGTCGCTGGCCGTGGGCCGCCGTGGGGGTAGCGCGAGGATAGGTGCGGCGACGACGATCGGACAACAGGAACACTTCCTGGCCTCGACGGCTCTCGCGCCGGGAGTGCGTCTCTTGGACCCTCGATCGCCGCCCCGGGCCGATGGATCCGTTCTGGTAGGTACTCGTCCTTGCTCCGGGCTGGCCGGCGGCGCAAGTTGCGCCCGGTTCGCGCGATTCCCCCGGTGGGGTCGCTCGTTCTCCGAGCTTCCGAGTCCCACCCCCCTTATCGGCGCGCCGGCTCCGTCCGATCTCCGCATCTCGCGATCCAGGCCAGTCCTCGAGGAGAACCGCTGAGCGACGTCGCGACAGGCTTCCGTCCCGCGTTGGCCGATCGGCACCGCATGGAGCGCGAGCTCCGTCAGGACGGGATGGACACCCCATATCTCGCCGAAGGGCAACCTCCGACGCCGTTCGATTCCGGTGTCGCAGACAGCTCCGGCGCCGCGTATGCCAGGGATTCCCGACGCAGCGCGTGCTCCATGGCACCCGGCGATCACAACGTTCATTCCGTCCGCGCACGTCTCGACTGGCGATTCCCCCAGGTCGTGCTGGTCGAGACGCGGGCGGAGGAAACGCGCGCGAGGACAGGCTGGTGAGCGAAATCCCCGAACGTCTCGCCGCCGCCCTCGTCGACCGCTACCGCATCGAGCGCGAGCTCGGTGTGGGCGGCATGGCCACCGTGTATCTCGCCGAGGACCTGAGGCACGACCGCAAGGTGGCCCTCAAGGTGCTCAAGCCCGAGCTGGCGGCCGTCCTGGGCGCTGACCGGTTCATCGTCGAGATCAAGACCACCGCGGCGCTTCAACACCCCCACATCCTGCCTCTGTTCGATTCGGGGACGGTGGACGGCTTCCTGTACTACGTGATGCCATACGTGGAAGGCGAGACGCTGCGCGACAAGTTGAATCGCGAGACGCAGCTCGGCATCGACGAAGCGGTGCGCATCGCGACCGAGGTGGCCGACGCGCTGGACTACGCGCACCGGCAGGGGGTGATCCACCGCGACATCAAGCCCGAGAACATCCTGCTGCACGACGGGCGACCGATGGTGGCCGACTTCGGCATCGCGCTCGCGCTCAGTGCCGCGGCAGGCGGGCGCATGACCGAGACCGGGATGTCGCTGGGCACGCCGCACTATATGAGCCCCGAGCAGGCGACCGCCGACAAGGCCATCTCGAACCGCTCGGACATCTACTCGCTGGGGAGCGTGTTGTACGAGATGCTCACGGGCGAGCCCCCGCACATGGGGAACTCGGCGCAGCAGATCATCATGAAGATCGTGGCGGAGGAGGCGGCGCCGGTCACGAAGCTGCGAAAGTCGGTGCCGGCGAACGTAGCGGCCGCGGTGGCGAGGGCGGTGGAGAAGCTCCCGGCCGACCGCTTCGACACGGCGAAGGCATTCGCTGAGGCGCTCAACGATCCGGCGTTCACCATGCAGGGCGGGGACGTGGGTGTCATGGGCGCCGTGACGGCGCACCGCCGGGCCCGTGCCGTGCTCGCGATCTCTACGGTTGCCGTGGTCGCCGCGCTCGGCGCGGGTTGGATGCTCGGCCGAAGTCGCGGTCATCCTGGCAGCGTGGGTCCGTCCGACGTGGTTCACGCGACACTGGCGCTTGCGGACAACGTCACGATCCCGGCGATCTCATCCATGCGACTGGCGATCTCCCCGTCGGGGCGGCGCCTGGCCTTCGTCGGCCAGAAGGACGGGGTCATCCAGCTCTGGCTGCGCGACCTGGGCGACCCCGCGGCGCACCCGGTGCCCGATACCGAAGGGGCACTCGATCCGTTCTTCTCCCCCGATGGGGAGACGGTGGGGTTCTTCACCGGCACCGCATCGAAGGCATCGCTCAAGGCCGTGGGCTTCGGGGGAGGCGCCGTCCGGACGATCGTCGCCGATTCCGTGGCCAGCTTTGGCGGGGGCTCGTGGGGCGACGACGGGCACATCTACTTTACGCACGCCGGGCGGGCGCTCGCCCGGGTCGCGTCCTCCGGCGGCGCGGTGTCGGTGATCGCCAGTCCCGACTCGACGACGGGTGGCACCGAATTCGATTTTCCGGAGGTGCTGCCGGGGAGCAAGCATGTGCTCGTGATGATCTGGCGGGGGTCCGCCAGCGCGGCGCACATCGGGGTCATCGAAGTGGCCAGCGGCCGTTTGACCGACCTGACGCCGGGCTCCATGCCCCGGTACATGGCCCCGGGCTTCCTGGCCATCGGCACCGCGGACGGGAGCGTCATGGTGGCGCGCTTCGACGCGGCCAGGGCCCGCCTCACCAGCGTGCCGGTGCCGATGGTGCAGGGCGTCCAGGAGGAGGGAACCAACGGCAGCGTGCAGTTCGCCGTCTCGGCGACGGGCGCGATCGTCTACGAACGCCAAATTGGCGGCGAGGGTGGCCTCGTCTGGGTGGCCCGCGACGGGACCGAGACGCCCGTGGACACCATGTCCTTCGGCAAGTACGCGAATCCCGCACTGTCACCGGACGGCACGCAGATCGCCGTGGTGCGAGAGGATGCCGGCTCGACGCAGGTCTGGGTGAAGCAGCTGGCGACGGGCGCAATGAGCCGACTGACGTCCGACGTGACCGCCGCCGATCGCCCCGTCTGGGAGCCCGACGGACGGCGGGTGGCGTTCATGGCGACCGCTTTCGACGGAAAACGCTCTGCGTTCCTCCGCCGGGCCGATGGGAGCGACAGCGCGGAACCCGCCGTGCCCGACAGCTTGCGGCTCGATGAGATCGCCCTGGATCCCACGGGCCGGTACGTGGTGCTCCGTACCGAAGGCTCCGGCCAGGGCAGCCGCCATCTGCTCGTCGTGGAGAACGGCAAGGACGCGGCGCCCCGCACGCTCATCGACTCGCGATTCGACCACTATGGGCCGGCGGTCTCGCCCGACGGCCGCTGGATGGCCTACGTATCCGAGGAATCCGGCACTTCCGACGTGTACGTCCGGCCCTTCCCGAACGTCGATTCGGCGCGGATCGCGATCTCGGTGGGTGGAGGTGCCGAACCGGTGTGGAGCCGCAACGGGACGGAGCTGTTCTTCCGGGGACCGCGGGGGGAGATGTTCGCCGCGCCCGTCACGATCGGCCCGCAGTTCACGCACGGGGCGCCGAGGGTGTTGTTCACCATCCCCGGGCTGGCGCAGGATCAGTGGCACCGGTCCTACGACGTAACCCCTGATGGGAAGCGATTCCTGATGACGCAGTCCGGCGGGGGTGACGCCTCCGAGTTGAAGGTGATCTTCAACTGGCGCGTCGAGCTCGAACGGATCAAGGAGACGGGGAACTGACCGTTGGCTCCCCCATGCTCCAAGCCACCATCGATCCGTGGACGCCCGCTCTACCCGTTCGGCCGCACCAACTCCTGGAATGACGGGTGGTCGCGCGGCGAGTTCAGCCGCCCTCGCCTCGCTCAGCCCTTGGGCCGCACCAGCTCATCGAAGGGCGGGTAGCCGCGCAGCGACTGGAAGGACGGCTCCCGGTGGACCCAGATGCCGTACCCGAGGCCCTCGGCGAATGCCTGCCGGAGCAGGGACACGGCCTGGTCCCGGTCTCCGAGCATCGCCTGGATCTGGGCTCGGTGGAGCTTGTCGTGGCCCCTCATGTACGGCTCATCGAGCGCGGCGAACTCCTGTTCGATGCGCAGTGCCAAGGCTGTGTCGCCCAGGGCCGCCGCGACCTCTCCAAGAAAGCCGAGGGACTCGATGTCGTTGCGGTCCTCCTCCACCAGCGCCTCGAGGGCCTCGCGCGCCTCGGCCCACCGCTCCGCGAATCGCAGCGTGTGCGCGTGCTGGCCTCGAAACACGCGCAGAGCGGCGTCCTCCGCTGGAAGCTCCTCGTACCACGACAGGGCGCGCTGGTACAGCTCACGTGCCCCCGGGTCGTCCCCGTGGGCCTTCAGCTCCACCGCCAGCTGACGCAGTGCGTCTCCGGCGGAGAGGCCGTTGACCGGGGGCAGCGCCCGGAGCCCGTCGATCGCGCGCTCCATCTCCTCCCGCCGGCCGAGCGCCGCCAGGGCGCGGGCCTCGTGGAGGTACATCAGGTGGCGGTCGGGAAAGCGGGTGCGCCCGTCCCGGGCCACCT
Organism: Gemmatimonadota bacterium; assembly: GCA_003248075.1. Taxonomy (GTDB): domain Bacteria; phylum Gemmatimonadota; class Gemmatimonadetes; order Longimicrobiales; family Gaopeijiaceae; genus SZUA-318. The sequence continues at coordinate 24,050 of QJYK01000178.1, forward strand.
CGAGCTCCCGTTCATACTCGCCCAACATGTGGAGCGCGTAGTTGAGATCCCGCCAGTTGCCGACGTAGGTCTCGATCAGACCCTGGCTCAGATCGAGGTTCTGGAGCATGTCGGCGGCCGCCCGGGGATGGTTCGCGGAGAGTGCCCGAGGCGCCGCGATCGCCGCGATCTCCGGGAGGCTCGGTGCGAGCTCGTACGCGGCGCGACCGGCTCGGAACGCGGCCAGTCGTTCACCACGGACGTCGTGGAGGAGGGCGTCCAGGAGGTGTCGCTCGAGCTCGGTGAGACGGTCACGCCGGGCGTCGAGCGTCTGGAGGAGCGAGTCTCTCTGCGCCATGTTTTGGCTCAGGATCGCCGCCGCCAGACCGGCCATGTAGAACGTGGAGTCGAGCGCGAGCGTACGGTACAGGAGCCGGCCGGCGGCGGCGAAGTCGCCTCGGCCGATGTGCTCCATCGCCGCCACGTACTCGCGGTACGCGGCGTAGCTCTGCGGGTGGTTGGTTCCGGCAGCGATGGGAGCGAAGTCGGGATCGAAGCGTGCCGCCGCGGCCCCCGTCACCTGACCGCCCAGGCGTTCCATCCCCGGGAGGGGGTCTGCGCGCGACCCGGAGATCGGAGCGAGGCTCTCGATCAACGTGCCCGTCCGCGCGTCCGTCAGGCGCGCCTGCAGGTACAGGGAGTCTCCGAGCAGGTGGTAGCTGCCCGACACGACCGTGCCGGCGCCGAGCAAAGCCGCCAGTCGCTCGCCACCGCCCTCGATGGCCCCTTGAACCCCGGCGGCGGAGAACACGGCCGCGCGCGGATCGATCACGTCGATGGCCTCGATCTGCTGGAGGTCACGCGCGAGCCAGTCGGCGACGATCTTGCCGAGGTCGTCCAGCTCGGGGTCCCCCGTCTCGTTCGCGAACGAGACGACGAGGACGCGCTCGAGGCCCGCGGGTGCCGCCCGGTCGGTCGTGGTTGCCCGCCACACGGCGACGAGGGCGAGTGCGCCCACGGCACCCACCGCGACGAGCGGCAGGGGCCGGCGCCGACGACCCCGAACGCGGGTTGCCCGGGTCGGCGACGTGTGCGCGCCGGGGTCCTTCAGCGCCCGGACGAACTCCTCCACGGTGGCGAACCGGTCGGCGGGCGTCCTCGCCAGGGCCCGGTCGAGCACCGCTTCGAGCTCCTCCGAGACCGAGTCCCGCACCAGGCGCACGCTCGGTACCGTGCCGTCGGCCTTCCGGGCGAGGATGGCCATGGGCGTGGACGCGCTGAACGGCGGGTCGCCGGCCAGCATCTCGTAGAGGACGCAGCCGAGGCTGTAGATGTCGCTGCGTTGATCGACCACCGGATCCGCGGCGGCCTGTTCGGGGCTCATGTAGACCGGGGTCCCCACGGCCATGCCCGTCTTGGTGAGGCGCTCCCCGCCCGCGTCCTCGACCGCCTTGGCGACCCCGAAGTCCGCGACCACCGCCCGGCCTCCCTGCAGCAGCACGTTCTCCGGCTTCACGTCCCGGTGGACGATCCCCTGCCCGTGGGCGTGCGCCAGGGCGTCGCCGACCTCCTCCGCGATCCGCAAGGCCCGGTCGAGGGGAAGCTGTCGCTCGCGGTCCAGGAGGCTCCGCAGGGTGTCGCCTTCCACGAGCGGCATCACGTAGTACAGGAAGCCGTCTGCCTCGCCCGAGTCGTGGACCGGCAGGATGTTGGGGTGGCTGAGCCGAGCCGCGATGGCGATCTCACGCAGGAACCGCTCGGCTCCCAGCGCCGCCGCGAGCTCGGGGTGGAGCACCTTGAACGCGACGTCGCGTCCGTGTCGGAGGTCATGGGCCCGGTAGACGGTGGCCATGCCGCCCGCCCCGAGCGCCTCCTCGAGACGATAGCGGCCGGCGAGGGCCGTGTTGAGCCGCTCGACGGTCGATCCGGTCCGGTCCTCGCCTCCCATTCGGCCTCCCCGTGGGCAGTCGACGTAGTCTACGTCAGGGCGGGTGTTGGCGCAGGGGGCTTCTGGGGATCGGGGTCCCCGGGGGGGCGCTTCCCGGTCCTTTGCGAATCATCTGGCCAAGGACCATCTTGTGGCCGTCCACCGCGTGTGCACGACGACGAGGCCACACTCTCGTCGACCCTCCCGAATCATGGTTTGACCCATGGTTGACCCATGGTAGCGCGCCGACGTCGGTCCGTTCCTCGTGGACTGGTGCGCGCCACGACTCTGATCTTCGGCGCCTCCCTGGCCGTCGCCACCCCGGTGTCACGGGCCTCGGCTCAGGTCATCCGACAGGTGACCGGAACCGTCATCGGTGCCGACTCGGGCGCTCCGATCTCGGCAGCCCGGATCCTCGTGGTCGGGACCAACCAGGGGGCGCTCACCGACGCCGGGGGTCGGTACGTCATCCGGGGGCTTCCCGAGGGATCCGTCGAGCTGAGGGTGGTCGCCCTCGGCTTCGCGGCCCAGGTGGTGTCCGTCGGGCCCGGAGGCGACGTGGTCCAGGACTTCGTGCTGGAGCCCGCCGTCTTCTCGC
>QJYK01000186.1 GCA_003248075.1 Gemmatimonadota bacterium
CGTGACGGACATCGACGCCTACCGCGCGTTGCGATCGGACATCGGCCGCGCCTACCGCACGCTCATGGGCCATCACTACCCCGCCATGGCGCTCGTGCAGGTCGCGGGGCTGGTGGACCCCCGCGCCAAGGTGGAGATCGAGGTGACCGCGGTCGTCGACGACCACGGCGACTGATCGACGTCAGGAGGACTCCGTGTTCAAACCCCGATCGTTCCTGTATGCCCTGGACGCCGAGACCGCCGTCGGCACGATCACGCTGAACCGGCCGGAGCGGCTCAACGCCCTCACCTTCGAGGTGTACGACGAGCTGCGCCGGGCGTTCGATGCATTGTCGACCTCGCCCGAAGTCCGGGTGGTCGTCATCACGGGCAGCGGGCGCGGCTTCTGCTCGGGAGGCGACGTCGAGGACATCATCGGCGCGCTCTTCGAGCGCGACTTCCGTGGCCTCCTCGACTTCACGCGCATGACCTGCGACCTCGTGCGTGCCATCCGCACGTGCAGAAAGCCCGTTCTGGCGGCGCTCAACGGGACCGTGGCGGGCGCCGGTGCCGTGATCGCCACGGCGTGCGACCTGCGCATCGGCGCGGAGTCGGCCAAGATCGCCTATCTGTTCACCAAGGTGGGCCTCTCCGGCGCGGACATGGGAGCCGCCTGGATGCTGCCGCGCATCGTGGGACTGGCTAAGGCGTCGGAGCTGCTCATGACCGGCGCGTTCATCAGCGCGGACGAGGCGCACCGCATCGGCCTGTACAATCGTGTCGTTCCGGACGGGGAGCTGCTCGCCGCGGCGGCGGAGGTCGCGGGGCAGCTCGCGCAGGGTCCGTCGTTCGCCATCGAGATCACGAAGGACGCGCTCAACCGCGAGGCGGCCATGGACCTGTTCGGCGCCCTGGAGTCCGAGGCGCAGATCCAGGCCGCGCTCATGATGCACCCCGACTTCCGGGAGTCGTTCGACGCGTTCGTGCAGAAGCGCCCGCCGAGGTTCCTGTGACGGACGTGCGGCCGGTCCGGGCATTCCTGGAGGAGCGTCACCTGGAGTGGGCGGCCGAGGCCTCGGGGTTCGCGACCCGGACGGTGCGCCCGCGCCCGCCGGCCACCTCGGACGCTGCGGCGCGCGTCGAGGCGCGCGAGCTCCTGCGTCTGCAGGGCGCGGCGGGGCTCTTTCGGCCCATCGGGGAGCGGGACCTGCGCGCGTGCTGCCTCGCGCGCGAGAGCGTGGCCGCCGCCTCGCCCCTCGCCGACGCGGTGTGGGCGCTCCAGGGACTCGGTGTCACGCCGGTGCTCGCGCACGGGAGCGACGAGCTGGTCGAGCGCTTCGCCCGACCCGCGCTGGAGGGTCGCCTCATGTCCGGCTTCGCCATGACCGAGGAGGAGGCCGGGTCGGACGTCGGGTCGATGCGGATGCGCGCCGTGCGTGACGGCGACGCCTGGCTCCTCGACGGGGACAAGTGGCTCATCAGCAACGCGGGGATCGCCGACTGGTACGTCGTGTTCGCGTCGACGAGTCCGGATCGTGGGAGCCGCGGCATCAGCGCGTTCGTAGTCCCCGCCGACAGCCCCGGGCTGACCTTCGCGGGCGCCCAGGTGATGAGCGCACCCCACCCTCTGGGGAGGCTGGAGCTGCGGGCGTGCCGGATCCCCGCCGACCACATGCTTGGGGAGGAGGGCGCGGGCTTCCGGGTCGGGATGGCGACGCTCGACCTGCTGCGCCCCACGGTGGGGGCGGCCGCGTGCGGTCTGGCGGCCCGCGCGCTGGAGGAGGCGCTCGCCCACGCGGCCACGCGCACGCAATTCGGCAAGCCGCTCGGCGACTTCCAGCTCGTGCAGGAGAAGCTGGGCCGGATGGCGACCGAGCTCACGGCGGCTCGGCTGCTCGTCTACCGGGCGGCGTGGGAGAAGGACCGAGGCGCCGAGAAGATCACGTCCGAGGCGGCGATGGCCAAAGCGTATGCCACGGAGGTGGCGCAGCGGGTGGTCGACGAAGCCGTGCAGATCCTGGGCGGACGGGGTGTCCTGGCCGAGAGCCCGGTCGACCTCCTGTACCGGTCGGTCCGCGCCATGCGCATCTACGAGGGAACGACGGAGATCCAGCATCTCATCGTGGGCGGCCGCATGGTCGCGGCGGCGAAGGAGGCGAGAACGTGATCGACATCACCAGCACGACCGTGACGCTCATGGTGGAAGACCTGGACCGGGCGCAGGCGTTCTGGACGGACGCCCTGGGCTTCGGGCTGGAGTACCGAGCCGGCCCGCACTTCGCCATGTTGTCCCGCTCCGGGCTGCGCGTGGGGCTGCACCCGCGCGGCGACAACCCTGTGGCCGGCGACGCCCGCGGCATCTCCTTCGGGCTGCAGGTGCCCGACATCGAGGTTGCGATGCAGGCGCTGGAGAGCGCCGGCGTCGGATTTCCCGGAGGCCTCGTGGACGATGGCCCCATCCGGCGAGCGGACTTCACCGATCCCGACGGGACCGCCCTGTATCTCGTGCAGACCGGCGCCTCCGCGTGAGGATCGTCGTCGTGGGAGGGGGCCCGGCGGGGCTCTACTTCTCCATCCTCATGAGGCGCGCCCGGCCCGAGACCGAGGTGCTGGTGCTCGAGCGCAACCGGCCGGACGACACGTTCGGCTTCGGCGTCGTGTTCAGTGACGCCACCATCGCGCAGGTCGAGAGCGCCGACGAGGAGACGTACCGGGCGATCACCGACCGCTTCGTGCACTGGGACGACATCGACATCCACTTCGGTGGGCGGGTGATCCGCTCGACGGGGCACGGCTTCGCGGGGATGGGGCGGCAGACGCTGCTGACCGTGCTGCAGGAACAGGCGGCGGGTCTCGGCGTGGACGTGCGCTATGAGACCGACCTGACCGACCTGTCGGCTCCGGCGATCCGGAGCGCGGATCTGATCCTCGGGGCCGACGGCGTGAACTCGACCGTGCGCACGTTGCTGGCGGATCGCTTCGGGCCACGCCTCGACTGGCGTCCGAACCGCTTCGTGTGGCTCGGCACGACGAAGGAGCTCCCGGCGTTCACATTCTGGTTCCGTGAGAACGAGCACGGGCTCTGGCGCGTGCACGCGTACCAGTTCGGCCCCGGCGCGAGCACGTTCATCGTCGAGTGCACCGAGGCCACCTGGCGTGCCGCCGGCATGGACACGGCCAGCGAGGAGGAGACGCTCCGCCACTGCGAGGCGCTCTTCGCCGAGGAGCTCGGGGGTCACCGACTCATCCCCAACCGGTCGCTGTGGCGCTCGTTCCCCACGATCCGTTGCGCGCGCTGGTCGGCGGACAACGTCGTGCTGCTCGGCGACGCGGTGCACACGGCCCACTTTTCCGTGGGCTCGGGGACGCGCATGGCGATGATGGATGCGATCAGCCTGCGCGAGGCGCTGCTCGCGCACCCGGACGACCTGCCCTCCGCGCTGACGGCCTACGAGGAGGAGCGGCGCCCGCAGGTCGAGTCGCTCCAGCGCGCCGCCCAGGCCAGCCTCGAGTGGTTCGAAGCCACCGAGCGATACATGGACATGGACCCGACCCAGTTCGCGTTCACGCTTCTTACCCGCTCTCTTCGGATCACACATGCCGACCTGAAGGTTCGCGACCCCGCGTTCACCGCGGAGGTCGACGGGTGGGTCGCGGCGCGGGCGGAGGAGCAGTCGGGGCGTCCGGTGCCGCGACAGCCTCCGCCTCCACCGATGTTCACGCCGTTCCGGCTGCGTGACCTGGTGATCCCGAACCGGGTGGTGGTGTCGCCGATGTGCCAATACTGCGCGGACGACGGCACGGTGGGGGATTGGCACGTCCAGCACCTTGGGAGCCGCGCGGTGGGCGGAGCGGGGATGGTCTACGCCGAGATGACGGACGTCAGCCGGGAGGGGCGCATCTCGCCCGGCTGCGCCGGGCTGTACAAGCCGGAGCACGTCGGCGCCTGGAAGCGCGTGGTGGATTTCGTGCACGGGCAGACCGATGCGAAGATCGCCGTGCAGCTCGGCCACGCCGGTCGGAAGGGCGCGACCCGACTCATGTGGGAGGGCGACGTCGAGCCGCTTCCCGAGGACGACGCGTGGGAGGTGGTGTCCGCGTCGCCCATCCCATACTTCGCCGATCGGAGCCAGACGCCGCGCGAGCTCACCCGCGAGCAGATGGACCAGGTGATCGCCGACCACGTGGCGGCCGCTGAGTACGCGCTCGAGGCCGGCTTCGACCTCCTCGAGATCCACATGGCGCACGGGTACCTGCTGGCGTCGTTCATCTCTCCGCTGACCAACGAGCGGGCCGACGCCTACGGGGGCTGCCTGGAGGATCGTCTGCGGTTCCCCCTCGAGGTCTTCGACGCGGTTCGAGCGGCGTGGCCCGAGGAACGGCCGATGAGCGTGCGCGTGAGCGCCGAGGACTGGGCTCCCGGCGGGATGGGCCCGGCCGACACGGTAGAGGTCGCGCAGGCGTTCGCCGACCACGGATGCGACGCCATCGACGTGTCCGCGGGACAGACGGTGCCCTTCCAGAAGCCGGTGTACGGCCGGCTCTTCCAGACCCCGTTCGCCGACCGCGTACGCAACGAGGTGGGGATCGCGACGATGGCGGTGGGCAACGTCTCGTCGTGGATGGACGTGAACACGATCGTTGGGGCAGGGCGGGCAGACCTGTGCCTGCTCGCCCGGGCCCACCTGTTCGATCCCTACTGGACGCGGCACGCGGCGCACATGCAGGGGTACGCCCTCCCATGGCCCCCCCAGTACCGATCGGTGGCGCGCTACACGCCCCGATTCGAGTTCCACTTCGGGGGGGAGTGACGCCGGTCCACCGGTAAGGAGCCCTGCGATGAGCCGCACCACGATGCTCGCATGCTCGACGGTCCTTCTGGTCGCGGTCGGCGCGCCGCCCACGCAGGCCCAGCAGCCCCTGGAGCTCTCGATCGCCGGCGGATGGCTGAGCCCGAGCGGGGGCGATTTCGCGGACACCCATGCGGGCTTCGGTGGGGACGTGACGGTGCGCGTCCCTACCGGGCAGCGGTACACCCTGGGCGGAGGCGTCCATTGGAGCCGCCATGGGGTGGATTTCGCGGACGATGCCTACGACGTGCTCGCGGTGTTCGCCGAGCCCCGCGCGCTGCTCGGCTCCGCCGGGGCCCGCGCGCGGCCGTTCGTCGCGGGCCGCGTCGCATGGGTCCGGGAATCCATCACGGTGGGCACGCAGGACCGCGACGCGAACGGTCTCGGCGTCGGACTGCTCGTGGGGGTGGTCGTGCCCGTGTCCGGAGCCGTGGATCTCGAGGGCGGCGTGGGAGGCTACCATCTCGCCTTCGGCGACTTCAGCTCCGCGGGGGCGGGTCTCGGGATCGACGGCGGATCGGGCCGCGCGCTCGCCCTGCGGCTGGCGCTGAACGTCAGGCCCTGAGACCGAAACGACTCAGTCGCGCGTCCAGGCGATTCCCAGCGTGTACTGGCCCGCCTCGGAGGTCCATAGAAGCGCGGCGCGCTCGAGGTCGATGGCGGCGACGCCGCCCAGGGAGCTGCTGTCCCCCTCCCACGTGACGTAGGCGACCCGCGGATCCGGGCCGAACGCCACGCCGTGGGGGTTGGCTCCCGGAAGCGCCACGCGTTCGACGACCGCATCGGTCACCGGGCCGTCCACGCCCAGCTCCAATACGCTGACGGAGCGATCCCCTCGATCGGCGACCACGACGCGACGTCCGTCGGGCGAGACAGCCAGCTGCGCCGGGCGCGCGCCGACGCCGACGCGATCCGCCACCCGGGCCGTCCCCGCCGCGTCGACCTCGATCACCAGCACCTCGCCGGCCCCCATGAGCGTGACGAGAACGCGCTCGCCGTCGGGGGTCCAGGCGGCGTTCATGGGCCGCGCGCCGGGGCCGACACCGACCTCGGCGCCCACGGCCAGCGTGTGCGGGTCGACCAGGAGCACGCGATCGTCCAGCGCGCAGGTGACCGCCACGAGGCCACCCGTGGGGGAGAACGCGGCGTCGTGAGGCGCGGCGCACAGCTCCGGCGCGCCCAGCAACGAGAGGTCTTCCGTGCGCACGAAGGCCACGCGGCTACGCTGGCCTCCGCCGGAGAGCCAGTAGTCCGGGACCGCCGCGAGATCACCGTCCGGGGAGAGCCGCACGCGGGAGGCGCCGAAGGTCTCGAGCGTGAGCCGCCCGACCACCCGGTCACCGTCGGCCTCGATCTTCCAGAGCGACGGCTCGCCGTGTGCCAGCGTCGCATACCAGTGGCGGCCGTCGGGTGCCACCGCCACGCCGTGCGGCTCGTCGCGCTCACCCAGGCGGCGATCGAGGGAGACCGAGTCGACGATCGCGCCGCTTGCCGCGTCCAGCACCAGCACCTGGTCGGTGCCGCCCGACGTGACCAGGAGGCGTCCCGGCGCGGCGTCCCCGCAGTCGGTCGCGCTCCAGCACACCAGCGCGACCCCGAGCGCCGCCGTCCGGAGCCGGACGCGCCCCGCCGGGGAGCGGGCGGTCATCGCGGCGGCTCGAGCGCCACCAGCCCCTGGTTCATGTCCGATACCCACACGAGGCCCTGGTGCAGCTGCGGCGCCCACGTACACGTCGTCGTGTCGCCCAGGGCACACGAGCCGCTTCCTCCGTCGTAGCGGAGCCAGGCGATCTCCCGGCCCTGACGCTGGAGCTCGCCGAGCAGGTCGCCGCTCACGTCCAGGGCGCGGATGCCGTTCCCGTACCAGGCCAGGTAGAGCACCGCCTTCTCTTCGTCGAGCCAGAAGTTGTGCGGTGTCTGCCCCGGGACCGAGAACGTCGCAACCTCGCGGGGCGCGGACAGGTTGCGCACATCGACGACGTGCATGCGTCCCGGGGTCTGCATGTCCTCCTCTCCCACGAAGACGTAGCCCGCCTGGGGCCAGTACCAGGCGTTGTGCGTCTGCCCCGCGAGGTTGGCGAGGCGGGAGACCTCGACGGGCGCCGTGGGCGTTCCTCCGCTCACCCCGTTCCCCACGTCCAGGATCACGAGCCCGGCGTTCCAGTGGGACAGGAAGGCGAGTCCATCGCGGACGTACACGTCGTGCAGGAAGCTCTCGCCCGCCCAGTACCGGGCGACCACGCGCGGATGGGCCGGGTCGGCCACGTCCAGTACCCTAAGACCGTTCCCCGTCCCGTCCACCACGAGGTACAGCCAGCTCCCGTCGAGCCAGGCGTTGTGAACGCCCGACTGGAGCTCGTCCGTGAAGCGGGACACCACGACGGGGTGTCTCGGGTCCGCGAGGTCCAGGAGCGTGACGCCGTTCTGGCCGTCGCTCGAGCCCTCGTGCGTGATCACCGCCAGGCGGCCGTCACCCCGGACCTTCACGTCGTTCACCGTGCGTGCGTCCACGCGGACGTCGCCGACCAGGGTCGTGCCGCCGAGCTCGGTGATGTCCCACACGTTGAGCGTGTTGCCGAACTGCGTGCCGTTCGGCCCGGGGCGTCCGCTCCACGTACCGGTGTACGCGACGCTCCCGTGCAGCCACAGGTCCGACGTGAAGTGGGCGGACTCGAGGCCCCGGCCCACGACTGCGAACGTTCCGGAGCCTCCCCGCTCGCCGATCTCGAGGTCGAGGGTGTCGGAGACGATGCCCGCGGTCGCGATCAGCCGGGCCGACCCGACCTCGTAACCCACGAACTGGCTGCCGCCCGACCCTACCAGCCCGCCCCACGTGGGCTCCACGGTCCAGGACACGGCCGCGCCGTCCAGGGGGTGGCCGTCGGCGTCCAGGACCTCGACCGGGAGCGGCACCACGTCGCCCCGGCGCACGGCGCCACCCGGGGCTAGGATGCGGATGGAGCCCGCGGGCACGGAGGCGGCGTCGACCTGGAAGCGCACGACCAGCCGACCGAGCTCCTGTCCCGCCACGTGCGCGAGCAGCACGGCGTCGTAGTCGCCGGGCGTCAGGGTGCCCTGGAGCGCCACCGACACGTGCACGAGTCGGACGTCACCCGCGTTCAGCGTGGGAATCTCGGACGGCTCGGCGACGATGCGGGAGCCGGGGACCGTTACACCCGAGGGGTCGCGCACCTCGCCACCCAGGAGCAGCACGGGTCCGACCGCCCGACCTCCGCCGTTCCTGAGCTCCACGTCGCCGGCCCGAAGCGCGCCGAGATCGAGCGTGGACGTCGAGAAGGCGAGGCGCGCGTCGAGCTCGGGCTCGGAGCCCGTCGAGCAGGAGGAGGCTCCCGCGACCGACAGGAGGGTCCAGACGATGCGGGATCGGGTTCGTGAAGACGGCACGAGCGCTCCGGATGGGGAACGGGGGTCCGTTCGTCGCGCGGGGTACCCTGCCCGCGCAGGGCTTTCTCATCCACGATACGCGAAGCCGGGGGCGCGGTGACAGCCCCGCGGGCCGGAGACTCGAAGCACCGGGTGACGGTTGACCCCGGAGCCTCGTTGAATTATGCATTTTGCATAATTACGACGGCTCGGGGGAAGCGGAGGGTGCCATGGACCTGACCAGGAAGACGCTGAGCGTGGAGGAGCACCTTCCGCTCAAGCCCGCCCAACAGCTCGCGTTGCTCCTTCTCGCGGAGGGGCCGACGTACGGCGTCGCGCTGATGGAGGCCCTCGAGGAGCGCTCGGGGGGGGCGATCCGCCTCAACGCCGGATCGCTCTACCGTCTGCTCGCATCCCTCGTGGACGACGGACTCGTGGAGCCCACCGAGGAGGTCGCCAACCCCTCGGGCGCGGGCGCTCCCAGGAAGCTCTACGGGCTCACCTCGTTCGGGCGCGAGGTCCTGGCCGCCGAGGCCCGACGCCAGGCAGGGCTTCTGGACATGGCGCGGGCGCTGAGGCTGCTGGAGGGCTCGTGAGCGGGCCGCCGCGCCTTCTCCGCGTCCTGCTCTGCCTGTATCCCGCGGCGCACCGGCGGGCGTATGGCCAGGAGATGTGGGCTGCGGTGCGCCACCGGTTCGAAGCGGGCCGCGCCGAAGGCCCATCCCGCCTGCGGCTGACCGCTTGGACCGCGGCCGACCTCTCCTGGAGCGCGGCCAAGATGTGGACGAGAGGGTGGAGGGGGACGATGACCGGCATGACGAGAGGGTGGGGGATCGACCTGCGCTTCGTGGCGCGCACGCTCAGGCGTACGCCCGGATACGCGCTCACCGCCGTGGTCGTGCTCGCCGGGGCGGTCGCGGTCGACGCCGCCGTGTTCAGCTTCGTGCGCGGAACGCTGCTGGCGCGCCCGCACTACCCCGGCGCCGACCGGATCGTGGTGGTGTGGGGTAGCAATCCGGTCGACGGGCAGCTCCGGGACGTGGTGTCGGGTCCGAACTACATCGACCTGCGCGCGAGCATGCGCTCGCTCGAGGCATTGAGCGCCTTCCACTCCGACAACGCCATCCTGCTCGTCGACGGCCGACCGACGGTCATCGACGTGGAGTCTGTGTCGGTGGACTTCTTCGACATCGTGCCGGTGCAGCCGTACCTGGGTCGCGTGTTTGAGGAGGGTGACCGGTCCTCGTCGGCTCCGCAGATCGTCCTCGTCTCCTGGGATTACTGGCAGGACGTGCTCGGTGGCGATGCCGGCGTGATCGGCCGCAGCCTTCCGCTGGACGGTGAGCCGCACACGATCGTGGGCGTGCTTCCCGAAGGCTTCGAGTTCGTACGCGAGGTCCCGCTGTGGCGCCCGCTCCGGGACGATGTGCTGGCCGCGGACGAACGCACGCGCATCCACTACCACCTGTTCGGCCGGCTGCGCCCCGGCGCGACCCCCGCCGACGCGACCCGCGATCTGACGGACGGACTGGCGGCCATCCGCGAGCGCACCGGCCAGTTCAGGGGCTGGGCGATGCTCGCCGAGCCGCTGCACGAGGCCTCGGTGATGGCGGTCAGGCCGGTGCTCGTGAGCGTGGCCGCCGCGGTGACCCTGGTGCTCCTGATCGCGCTGGTGAACCTCGCGACGCTGTTCCGCATCCGAGCGATGTCCCGGTCCGACGAGCTGGCCGTGCGGCTGGCGCTGGGCGGTGGCCGAGGCCGGATCGCCCGGGTGCTGGCCCTGGAGGTCGGGAGCCTCGCGCTGATGGGGGCGGCGGTGGGTCTCGCGGTCGCGCCGTTCCTGCTCGCCCGCGTGCGCGAGATGGTGCCGCTGTGGATCGCGATCCCGGATTCGGCGGCCCGCGTGCCGGTCCTGCGTGCGGTGCTCGACCCCCAGGTCGCGCTGGGATCCGTATTGCTCGCGGTCGTGGGCGCGGTCGCCCTGGCCGCTCCTTCGCTGGTGACGGCGAGCCGCCGGGGTGGGGCCGCGTGGGCGGGACGCGGAGGCACGCATCGAGGGACGCGCTGGCTGGTGATCGCCGAGCTCGCGCTGGCGACCGTCCTGTGTGTGGGAGCGGGGCTCACGACGCGGAGCGCGGAGCGCATGCTCGCCACGGACGTCGGGCTGGAGGACGAGGGTCTCCTGACTCTCTACTTCGGCGATGTATGGGAGCGCCCGATCCCGGGGCAGGTGGCGTACTTCGAGGACGTGGTGCGCGCGGTCGAGGGGATGCCGGGCGTCGCGTCCGCCGGCCTGATGGACTACGTGCCCTTCGAGGGCGAGGACGACTTCGCCCGCATCTACTTCCTGGACTCCGACGGGGAGGAGCTGTCCAACCTGCGCGAGCAGTGGCGGCGCGTGGGCGAGGGTGCCTTCGAGACGGCCGGTATGCGCGTGTTGTCCGGTCGCCTCCTGGAGCCGGACGACTTCCGCGGCACGCCGCGGAGCGTGGTCGTGAACGAATCGTTCGCGCGCAAGCACTATCCGGAGGGCCGGGCGGTGGGGGAGCTGCTCAGCACGCACAACGCCGCCTACCGGGACATGAGGGTGGTGGGGGTAGTGGCCGACCTCCACGATCTCGGGCCGGCCACGCCGCCGCCGCCCATGCTGTACGTCCCCCTCCAGGGCGACCCGCGGGGCACGACGGGGATGTTCGTGCGCGTCGCGTCCGGCCAGCCCCTGGAGCTGGCCGAGGCCGTGCGTGAGGCGATCTGGTCGGTGGATCCGTCCCAGCCGGTCGACGCGTTCGTCCCCATGACCGAGCTGGTGGGCGCCTGGGTGGCGATCCCGCGGGCCACGCGATCGCTGGTGTCGGCGTTGGCCGCCTTCTCGCTGATCCTGGCTGCGCTCGGCGTCTTCGGTGTGGTCGCGTATGCCGTGCGCTCCCGTACCGCCGAGCTCGGAATCCGCCTCGCGCTCGGGGCGTCACCGCGGCGCATCGAGCGCGAGATGATGGGGACGACCGCGGTTCTGGTCGGCGTAGGGGTGGCGCTGGGGCTCGCGGCGGGCGCGCTGGCAGGGCGGGCGGCGAGCGCGCTGCTCTTCCAGGTACGGCCCCTGGATCCGATCTCCCTGGCGGGCGCGGCGATCGCCATGCTGGCGGCCGCGCTCTTCGCCACCTGGCTCCCCGCGCGTCGCGCCGGGCGCGTCGACCCCCGGGAGGCGATCCGGGCGTTGTGAGGCCGATCCCCGGCGGCGGTCGCGGCTGAGCCCCGTCGGCCGGACTGCGCGCTGCGCATGAGCCGCGTGGCCGGCCGATTCCTGTATCCACTGTCGAAGGCACACGAGGCAGGGGATGCGGGAGGGGATGATGACGGGACTGAAGCTGATGGCGGTGTTCGCCCACCCGGACGACGAGTCGCTCGCCGCCGGAGGGCTGCTGGCGAAGTACGCCGCCGAAGGTGTGGAGACATACCTCGTGGTCGCGACACGAGGGGAGGCCGGCCGTTACGTGGACGACTACGGACAGTTGTCGCCCGAGACGCTCGGGCGCATCCGCACCCACGAGCTGCGCAGGGCGGCGGAGATCCTCGGCATCCGGCGCACCTTCTTCCTGGGCTACCGCGACGGCCAGCTCGACCAGGTCGATCCGGACGAGGCCACGGCGCGCATCGCCGAGCCCATCCGCATGGTGCGCCCGGACGTGGTCGTGACCTTCGGACCCGACGGGCTGTACGGGCACCCGGATCACATCGCCATCTCGCAGCTGACCTCCGCGGCGGTGCTGGCGGCGGCGGAGCCCGGGGACGCCATGGGGAGCGGCAGGCCGCCGCACTCGGTGTCGAAGGTCTACCACCTGGCGTGGTCCGCCCGGACCTGGGACCGCTACCAGAGCGCGCTCAAGCGCCTGGTCATGCGCGTGGACGGTGTGGAGCGCTCCGCCACCGCGTGGCCCGAGTGGGCCATCACGACCGTGGTCGACACGTCCGGTCACGCGGACACCGCCCGCCGGGCCGTCGCGAGCCACCACTCGCAGATGGCGATGTACGCTCGCTTCAACGCGCTGCCCTCCGAGGAGCAGGCGCGCCTGTGGCACTCCGCGGAGCTCGTGCGTCAGTTCAGCACGGTGAACGTCGGGCGGGCGCGCGAGGCCGACCTGTTCGAGGGGCTGCGCGCTCGGAGGGAGATGACCCGCGTGGCGTGATACGGGCGGCGAGGTTGGCGGCGGTCGGGGAGGGTGCGCATCTTCCCCGACCGGAATCCGTCGTCCTCTGCGTGGGGGTCGTCATGACGCGCACCGCCTTTCTCGTCGGCCGCGCCCTCGTGGGCGTGGCCTGTCCGCTCACGCTCGCGGCCACGCTGTCGGCGTCTCCGGCTGCGGCCCAGGTGGCGGTCGATGCCCGGGTCTCGGAGGCCGTGGAGGTCGTGCGCGTCTGGCTGGACGCCCAGCGCGACTACGAGCGCATCCCGTCCATCGCCGCGTCGATCGTCCACGACCAGGAGCTGGTGTGGAGCGGGGCGGTGGGGCTGGCGCACCCGGACGCCGGCGTGGCGGCGACGCCGACGACGCTGTACAGCATCTGCTCGATCTCGAAGCTGTTCACGAGCGTGGCCCTCATGCAGCTCCGTGACCGCGGGCTCGTCGATCTGCGCGACCCGGTTTCCAAGCACCTGCCGTGGTTCACGCTGGAGCAGCACTTCGAGGGCTCGGCACCCATCACCGTGGAGGGCATCCTGACCCATTCGGCCGGGCTGCCCCGCGAGTCCGACCAGCCGTACTGGAGCGCGCCCGACTTCCCGTTCCCGACCCGGGAGGAGATCATCTCGGGACTCGCCAACCAGGAGACCCTGTATCCGGCCTGGAAGTACTTCCAGTACTCGAACCTGGGGCTAACCCTCGCCGGCGAGATCGTGCGGGCGCGCTCGGGCATGGCCTACGACGCGTACGTGCGCGCAAACGTCCTCGAGCCGCTCGGGCTGACCAACACCTATCCGGAGATCCCCGAGCAGCACCGCGGCGGACAGCTCGCAACGGGGTACAGTGCGCTCGACCGTCAGGGCGTGCGCGAGGAGCAGCCGTTCTTCCAGGCGAAGGGCATCGCGCCTGCGGCAGGGTACGCCTCGACCGTCGAGGATCTGGCGAAGTTCGCGTCCTGGCAGTTCCGCCTGACCGGGGACGGCAACGAGGTCCTCGATGCGCATACGCTGGCCGAGATGCACCGCGTCCATTACGTGGATCCGGGCTGGAACACGTACTGGGGGCTGGGCTTCACCGTGATGCGCAGCGGCGACGAGACGTTCGTCGGACACGGCGGGAGCTGTCCGGGGTTTCGCAGCCAGCTGCTCATGCAGGAGGATCGGAAGGTCGCGACGGTGGTCATGGCCAACGCGATGGTGGACGCGGGCAGGTACGCACGCGGGATCTACAACCTCGTCAAGGACGCCATCAAGGAAGCGGCGTCGAAGAGCGGGGCCGCCGCGACCGACGGGACCGAGACCGCGGCGCGTGGCGGCGCAATGGACGTGTTGAGCGCCGTGTCCCCTGACGGTCCGGCCGAGATCGGCGTCCAGGAGACGCTCGACCTCGCCCCCTATCTGGGGACCTATTCCGTGCAGCCCTGGGGGGGCGAGACGGCCGCGGTGCGCTGGAAGGGCGGACTGGCCCTGCTCAGCCTGCCGACCGAGAACCCCGTGGGCGCGCTCACACGCCTCCAGCACGTGGAGGGTGACGTGTTCCGTCGCATTCGCTCCGACGAGGCGCCGGGCGAGGAGGTCGTGTTCGAGCGTGACGCAGCGGGACGGGTCACCGGATACCGCCAGTTCGGCAACCTCTCTCCCCGCGTCCGCTGAGGGCGCCGTCGATGAGGGAGGCCGTCACCTACGGGAAGTACCTGAGGATCGAGGAGCTGCTCGGGCTCCAGCAGCCGCGCGACGAGGTCGAGCACGACGAGATGCTCTTCATCATCATCCACCAGGTGTACGAGCTCTGGTTCAAGGAGATGCTCCACGAGCTCGACTACTGCAGGCGGCTGCTCGAGGAGGACGACGCCCACCGGGCACAGCACACGCTCAAGCGCGTGCTCACGATCCTGAAGGTGCTCGTCGCCCAGCTCGACATCCTCGAGACCATGACGCCCGTGGAGTTCCTGACCTTCCGCGAGCGCCTCGAGAGCGCGAGCGGCTTCCAGTCCGACCAGTTCCGCCAGCTCGAGTTCGTCATCGGGCGGAAGCAGCGCGCATCCGTCGAGCGCTTCCCGGAGGGGACGCGGGCGCGCACGGCGCTGGAGCGCCGCTGGTCGGAGCCGACCCTGTGGGACGCCTTTCTGCGCTTTCTCGATCGCGAGGGGTACGACCTGCCCGAGGCGGACCTGCATCGCGACGTCACCTCACCGATCCGACCGTCGGACGGGATCCAGCGCGTCCTGGTCGAGGTCTACCGCACGAGCCCCAAGAGCTCGGAGCTGTGCGAGCGGCTGGTGGACCTCGACGAGGGCCTGCAGGAGTGGCGTTACCGACACGTGAAGATGGTCGAGCGCACGATCGGGGCGAAGCCGGGCACCGGGGGCTCCGCGGGCTCGAGGTATCTGCGAACCACGCTCAACGATCCCGCCTTTCCCGACCTGTGGGAGATCCGCACCCGACTATGACCCTGACACCGGCGAGCCTGTACGCGTCGCCCAACGCGCTCGCTCCCTACTACTCGGCATTCCGCGTGGAGGAGCGGCTCCTGCTCACCGGGCACTCGCACCAGGCGTGGCCCGACGTCGGCTTCGAAGGGCAGAAGCGCGCCTGGATCGACGCCGCCGAGCTCGTCGACGCCAAGTGGGACCGGGCCCTGGAGAAGTGGGACCGGGTCGCCCGCGGATACGCCGCGCTCCTCGCGGACCGCGACGGACACGTGACCCTGGCCTCCAACACGCACGAGCTGGCCGTCCGCTTCCTGTCGGCGCTCCCGCTCGCCGAGCGCCCGCGCATCGTAACCACGGACGCGGAGTTCCACTCGATCCGCCGACAGGTCGACCGTCTCGCCGAGGAGTCCTGGGCCGAAGTGGTGAAGGTTCCCGGGTATCCCGCCTCCGAGGCGGCGGAGCGCGTGGCACGGGCTGTGGACGACCGCACCGCGTGCGTGCTGGTGTCCGCCGTGTTCTACGAGCGGAGCCACATCGTGCCGGGTCTGGAGCGGATCGCGGAGGCCTGCGCACGCCACGGTGCCGAGCTGCTGGTGGATGCCTACCACGCGTTGGGGGCGATGCCGTTCCGACTCGCCGAGCACGGTCTCGAGGGGGCGTACGTCGTGGGCGGCGGCTACAAGTACCTGCAGCTGGGCGAGGGGAACTGCTTCCTGCGCACGCCGCCGGAGTGCACGCTCAGGCCCCTCATCACGGGGTGGTTCAGCGAGTTCGGCGAGCTCGCCGACGCGCGGGTCCCCGGTGAGCTGCGCTACGGCTCGCGGAGCGCCCGCTTCATGGGCTCGACGTTCGATCCCACGTCGCAGTATCGCGCGGCGGCGGTGCTCGACTTCTTCGACCAACGCAGGCTGACGCCCGAGCTGCTGCGCGAGGTCTCACGACACCAGGTCGGCCTTCTCGTGGACACCTTCCAGGGGCTCGAGCTCGATCCGGCGCTCGTGCGCCTGGACGACGGTGTCGGACCGGAGGGGCGGGGCGGCTTCCTGGCCCTGACGGCGCCGGGCGCCGGTGCGCTGTGCCAGGCGTTGGCCGAGCGGGGCGTCCGGACCGACCACAGGGGCTCGGTGCTCCGCTTCGGGCCGGCGCCGTATCTGTCCGATGCGCAGCTGGTCGCCGCCATGGAGGCGCTGGCCGACGCGGTCGGATCGGGCGCGGCGAGCGGGAGCGCCTGACGCCCGACGTCGCTTCAGCGCGTCGAGGGCTCTTCGGCCGGGACCTCCTCGATCGAAACGGGGTCGCCCACCTCGAGGGAGCCGCCGCGGACGACGCTCCCATGCACGCCCCCGCCCCATCCGGTCTCGAGGGCCACCCTTAGGCCCGCGCACTGCTCGTCCATGAGGTGGCACGGGCGCGTCTCGCCCCGGACGAGGATGCGCACCGGACCGACGCTCAGGATGCGGCCACGGCTGCCTTCCAGGGTGACACCGCTCACCATCAGGTTGGCCCGGCGCATCACGGGTCGCGCAGAGGGCAGCTGCCCACGGATCCGCTCGAAGGTCTCCGTGGCGATCACCGTGACCTGACGCCCCTTCCCGAAGTGCGCGTCGCCCTTCAGGCCCTGGCCCTCTACGGCCTCGGCCCGATCGGCCGCATCCATCACGCCTCCGTGGGCCCGCTTGATCCAGATCGCTTCCAGGCGGCCGTCCATCACCCCTCCGGCTCGGGCCGTCGTGTCGACGGCACGTCGACGATGTTCTCCCACTCCGACGCGTCGGAGCGCGCGACGACGGCCACGACCGGCTCGGTGTCACTCAGGTTGATGACCTCGTGGGGGACGCCGGGCCGGATGAAGATGAAGTCGCCCGCCTGGTTGTCCATCGATTGCTCGAGGTTCTCGCCGTACTCGTGACGCACCCGCCCCTGGAGGATGAAGAGCATTACCTCGAAGTCGACGTGCACGTGCGCGTACGCCACGGCGCCTGGCGGGACGGTCGCCACGTTCATCGACAGCTTGCGCGCATCCACGTTCTTCGCGGACATGCCCGTGCGGTAGCGGATCCCGTTCCAGCCGCGGTGGATCTCCGGGTTGCGGATGCACAGGATTCCGCCGCCGTCTTCGACGCCGGCCCGCAGCGCCGCGTGCTCGGGCTCCGCCGTGACGGGCGGACGCGTTGCTTCATCGCTCATCGGGTCATGGCCTCGAGCTCTCGGGTGGAGCGGGGAAGCCCCGCCGTGAGGACCTCGGCGCCCTCCTCCGTGACGAGGACGACGTCCT
The DNA here is from genome assembly GCA_003248075.1 of Gemmatimonadota bacterium. Lineage (GTDB taxonomy): Bacteria > Gemmatimonadota > Gemmatimonadetes > Longimicrobiales > Gaopeijiaceae > SZUA-318. The sequence goes on from QJYK01000186.1 coordinate 17,098, forward strand.
CCACGAAGACCGAGACGCCGAGCTCGTGATTGTAGTACCAGGGCTCGATGGTGAAGACCATGCCCGGGGCGAGCGGCTCATCCGGGAGCGCGGGGTCCCCGGACGACAGGCCGATGTGATGGCCGAAGTACGAGGGCGTCTGCATATAGGGCTCCTCGTCGTCGGGGATGGCCTCGTAGGCCACCCTCGTCAGCTCCGCCAGGGTCGTCCCCGGACGAACCGCCGCGGCGACCTGGTCCGACACCCGGGTAATCATCTCGAGCTTTTCACGCTGCTGGGGAGAGTAGCGTCCGCCCACCGGGAAGGTGCGACCGACGTCCGAGACGTAGCCGTCCGCCTCGCAGCCGACGTCGAAGATCACCACGTCCCCCGATTCCAGCCTCCGGTTCCGCCGGTCCGCGTGCGCCGCCAGGATCCTCCAGGGCCAGAGGCTGTTCGGGCCCGACTTCACGATGGGCGTGAACGGAACGGAGGCGGAGCCGTGCTCCCTGCATGCGGCCTCGAAGACGCCCTGGAGCGTCGCCTCGTCCACACCGGGGCGGACGGCCCGCGCTCCTGCGCGGATGCCGGCGGCGGTGGCCGCCGCCGCACGGCGCAGCGCGTCCACCTCGGCCGGGCTCTTCACCATGCGCGTGCGGGCCACCTGCGCGAAGGCGCTCTCGACGCGGGCGCGAGGCGCGACCTCACGCAGCCGCAGGAGCAGGGTCTCGACGGGACCGAGGGTCGCGGACCAGGTTGGGCGGGGCGTCGCCAGGGGTCCGGCGCGCCCGGGATCGACCAGGAGCCGGCCGCGGGCCGCCCACACGGCCACGCGCTGATCCAGCCGGCCCATGTCCGCGGTGTGCTCGAGACCGGCCAGGCGACCCACGTCGGGGTCGTCTCCCAGCGGTCGGCCCGGGAAGTCGTTGGGACGGCCGGGGTTCTCGAAGCGCGCGTCGCGCGGCGGCAGGAAGAGGGTGGCGGACCCCACGTCTGCGTCCAGGGCGAGCACCGATCGCGGTAGCTCGAGACCGGTCAGGTACAGGAAGTCGTCGAGCTGGCGGAAGGTCTCGCCCGAGGTGACCCCGTCCGCCGACGGAACCAGGAGCACTCCACCGCCCGACGCGGCCAGCCGCTCCAGCAGCGCAGTGCGGCGCGCGACGTACTCCGACGGCGGAAACGGGGGGCGCGCCCAGTCGGTGTAGCGCTGCTCGGGGGTCTGCGCGGACAGGGGAGCCTGGACAGCCGCCGCGAGGACGAGGGCCACCAGAGGGCGGAGGCGGGCCGGTGCGGGGATCATGCGCACAGGATATCGGTACCATGTCGGATGGTGCCACCTTCGGCGCCGACGCTGCCCTCCAGCCGGGAGGACACCATGAGCCTGCGACTCCACGTGGAGCTCGTCTACGATCTGGGGTGTCCCAACGTGGACCGCGCGCGGGAATCGCTGGCCCATGCACTCCAGGAAACGGGGGTGCCCGCCGTGTGGACCGAGTGGCGCACGGACGACCCGGCGTGCCCCGAACGGCTGCGCGGATACGGGTCGCCGACGGTGCTCGTGAACGGCGCCGACGTCGCCCCCGGGCCCCATCCGTGGACCCGACACGGATCGGAGGACGGGCCTCGGTGCAGGCTCTATCGGGAAGACGACCGGGTGCTCGGCTCCCCTCCGCCGCGCCTCGTGCGCGAGGCGGTGCTGAAGGCCGTGGCACCGGACGTCGTATGAGGTGTTCCAGTCGCCCGGACGTCCCCCCTAGGCATCCGGGCCGTCCTTGGTGAAATTGTGTTCGCTTCGGGACCGACCGCGGGGGCGGCCGGTCCGCGATCCCTCCCTCGACGGAAGGAAACGGTGACGTCGGATCAGCTCCGGAAGGAGCGCGAGGCGTTCATGGAACGCCGGCGCAAGCAGTTGGAGGAGGCCCGCGCGCAGCGCACGGATCAGGAGGAGCCGCCTCGGACGCGGGCTCTGTCCCGTGCCGAGAAGCTGAAGCTCCGCGAGGACGAGTACATCCCTCCGGACGAATAGCGCACGCGCGTCCTCGTTGCCCGGCACCGCCCCGCCCTCGAAGGCGCGGGGCGCGTGGGGGTGCCCTCGGGGTTCGCTTCCGGCGACTACATCCCCGCCTGCTCGCGGACCCATCGGGCGGCGGCCTCGTGGGTGCCGAACCACGCCCCGCCCTTTGCCTGGATGTGGTCGATGAGCCCCTGAAGCGCCACGATCCTCGATCGGTGACCGCTGATGTGCGGGTGCATGGTCAGCAGGAACAGGGTCCGTTCCTCCCAGGCCTTGTCGAACTCGTCGATCCACACCTGCATCACGTCTCGGGGCGGGGAGTAGGCGTCACCCCGGGGGTTGTAGAGCGGCGCGTCGTCGAGGATCCACTCCACCGGGAGCTCCACGACGCCTGTCGCGACCCCGTCGGCCATCAGCTCGTAGGGCCGGTCGTCGGCCATGAGCGAGCTCTCGTACAGGAAGCCCATGTCGCGCACGATCGACAGCGTGTTCGGGCTGAAATTCCACGAGGGCGCGCGGTAGCCCACGGGGCGTTCCCCCGCGATCTCCTCCACGGCCGCGACGGCCTGCTCGAGCAGACGCCGCTCGGTCGGGCCGTCGAGCTCGGAGTTCCGCTCGTGGATCCAGCCGTGCACGGCGATCTCGTGCATCCCGGAGCGTTTCACCATCGTCGCCTGCTCGGGGGCCAGCTTCAGGCTCCAGGCCGGGAAGAAGAACGTGGCCGGGACGCCCTCCTGCTCGAGAAGGCGCAGGACTCGGGGCAGCGCCACCCGGTGGCCGTACTCGCCCTGCGAGAGCGGGCCCACGCTCACGGTCCCGTCGCGGAGGCCCTGAACGGTCTCGTTGTCGACGTCGAAAGAGAGCAGGACGGCCACGCGCGCGCCGTTGGGCCAGGAGGCCGGGTTCAGGTCACGCCCCGCGCGGACCGCGTCGACGGCCGAGCGGACCTGGGCCTCGCTCCAGTCCCAGGGGGGCGTAGGCGCGGCCTGCCCCGACGCGTCGGCGGGGGCGGCCGGCGGGGCGGCGGTGCACGACGCGGTGGCGACGGCGGCGCCGAGGCAGACGGCGGCGGCGGACAGGAGGCGTCGGGCTGCGGCCGGGGATGACGTGGACGGGGCGGGTCGGTTCATCGGGCTCCTCCGGTCGGGTCGGAGCCGACACGGTAGGAGGGGCGGGGGCGCCGGCGCTAGCCTCCCTGCTTGGTCCAGATGACGACGGCGCCCACGCCTCCCATCGACCCATAGATGGTGGTCGCCTCGCGCGGCACGAGGATCGCCATCGCTTCGATCGATTCCGGGTCGATCATGATTGCCTGGACGCCCCGGACCAGCGCACCGTTCAGGACCACCAGCGCGCATCTCTTGACCCCTCCCGCGCTGTTCGCGCGCTGCAGGGAGATGCACAGTCCCATGCGGTCGCTTCCGGGCACCGTGTTCTCGTCGCGGATCACGGCGGTGCCCGGTACCTGGTTCCACTCGATGAGCGACCCCACGTCCCGTTTCATGGCGACGGCTTCGACCTTTTCCGGCGAGATCCATCGTGGACCGAGCGTCGCCGTCGTGGTGCCGATCCGTTGCAGCAGCTCGTTCGCCTGGGCGTCGACGGAGACCTCCAGCCCCTGCAGGCCAATCGGCTCCGGCACCATGGTGAGCTCCAGCGGCGCCGAGCCGCCCACGTGCAGGGACAGAAGCGGCGTGCGGGCGGTCTCGTAGCCGAGGCGGACCGCCTCCATGACGTACTCCCCGTCCTCGGGCGGGGCGAGCGTGAATCGTCCCAGGGAGTCGGCGAACGCCTGGGCGCGCTCGGTCCCGTCGCGGTCGAGGAGCCGCACCACCGCGCCCGGGACGGGAGAGAGGCGCACGTCGTCCAGGATCTGTCCCAGGATCGTCTGCGCCGAGATGTCCGGCGGCCTGGCCAGCCCCAGGATCGCGAGCCCGAACGCCAGGCTGGCGCCGGACCGGCATCGCCTGCTCGGCGCGCGATCTGTCACGGATCCCTCCACCGGGTCGAGAGCGTCAATCCTCCGGCACGAATCGGTAGCACCAGGCCTCTCCCTCCAACACGACCGTGCCGTCGTTCCTGTGGACATGTACGCGCAGCTGGCACACCGGCTTGCTCGGATGCGCGCTCACCACCTCGGCGGTTCCCGTGATCGTGTCCCCGATGAAGACCGGGGCGGTGAACTTCCAGTCCTGGCTCAGGAACACCGTGCCCGGACCCGGCATGTCCTCGGCGACCAGCGCGTGCAGGATCCCCGTGGTGATCCCGCCCTGCGCCACCAGGCGCCCGAACTTGGTCCGTGCCGCGAAGGCCTCGTCGAAGTGGAGGGGATTGTTGTCCCCCGTGATGTCCGCATACTGGCGCACGTGTCGCTCCGTGACGGTGAGCGTGCGCGACGCCGTCTGACCCACCGACGCGATCGGTGTCCTCGCCATGCCGTCCCTCCTGGGTTCTGTCACAATGCGGGGTCGTCGCCCGGCGGCAGCGCCTCGAGCAGGACCCGCACCACGTTGCCGCCCATCACCTTGCGGACTTCGTCCGGGCCGAAGCCCCGGTCGAGGAGCGCGGCGGTCAGGCGCACCACGTGCGCGGGATCCACCAGCGCGGTCACGGCGCCGTCCCAGTCCGAGCCGAGCGCCACGTGGTCGACTCCGGCGATGGCGACGGCGTACGCGACGGCGCGTGCCCAGTCGTCCGGCGCCGTGCCACACACGGCGGTGTCCCAGAGCCCGATGCCCACGACGCCTCCCGTCGCCGCGATGGCCGCCAGCCTGGCGTCGTCCAGGTTGCGGCGGTTGTCGCACGTCCCGCGCACACCCGTGTGCGAGATCACCACGGGCCGTGTCGCCATGGACAGGACATCGTCGATGAGCGCCGGCGAGGCGTGCGCCAGGTCGATCAGCACGCCCAGCTCCTCGGCGCGGGCCACCACCTCACGGCCGAACGGGGTCAGCCCGCCCCGCTTGATGCCGTGAGCCGAGCCACCCACCTCGTTGTCGAAGAAGTGGCTGAGCCCGAGCATGCGGAAGCCCGCGCCGAAGAGTCGGTCCAGCGCGCCAAGGTCGCCCTCGAGCGCGTGCGCCCCCTCGAGCCCGAGGAAACCGGCGGTCACGCCCGGGCCGGCTTCCCGCCTGGACAGGTGGAGACGCAGGTCGGCTGCGGAGCGGATCACGGCCAGGCGGCCGTCGGAGCGGGCGGCGGCGGCGTTCAGCCTCTCCGCCTGCCAGAGCGCGCGCTCGGTGAGGCTGCCCCAGGTGCGGGGCGGCCAGCGACCGAGCACGGCGAGCACCGTGATGTTGTCCGAGGTTGCCGGGTTCGACTCGATGTTCATCCCCCGAGGCGTCTTGGTCACCACGGTGAACGCCTGGACCCCGACGCGTCCCTGGACGAGTCGCGGGACGTCGACGTGACCCCACGAGGAGCGCCGCAGCAGGTCCCGGTTCCACAGCAGCGCGTCGGAGTGGAGGTCGGCGACCAGGAGGGTCTCGTGGAGCGTGTACGCCGCATCGCTCACGCGGTGGGCGTCGGACGTCACCGTTCGGTTCGCGAAACGCGCGGCGAGCCCCGGAGCGAGGAGCGACGCGACCGCGACCAGCCCGATCAGGACGCCGAGCGCGCGCACAGCGCGTGGGGTCACGCGTCCGGCACCGTCATGGTCCCGCGGCTCACGAACACGGCGCCGCCGCCGACGCGCACCGCGGTGGTCTCACCATCGCGTCGATCCGCCTCCACCCTCAGGATGCTCGGCCGGCCGATCTCCAGGCCCTGCTCCACCGTCCAGGACAGGGAGCCGCGCTCGAGCCCGTCCGCCGCGGCGAGATACCCGCCCAGGGCCGCCGCCGCCGACCCGGTCGCCGGGTCCTCCGGTACCCCCGAGCCCGGTGCGAACATGCGCACGTGTACGTCGACGTCCTGGCCCTCGCCGTCCATGCACACCAGGTAGACATGGTGCGCCCACGTCCCGTCCAGCATGCGCTTCCAGAGCGACATGTTCAGAACCGCCCGGCGTACCGCATCGATCGAGCGCAGCGGGATCGTGTAGTAGGGGAGGCCGCAGGAGACCAGCTCGGGCCGCAGCGCGTCGCCCTCACGGCCCAGGAGGTCGACCTCGTCCAGGCCCACCATGGCCGCCAGCTCCGTGAGGGAGAACGGGGAGGGCCGGTGCTCGGGGAGGACCGCGGTGGTGAAGCGGGCGAAGACCGGTCGTCCATTCTCGAAGCGCACCAGGACCGGCACCGGCCCCACGTTCTCCTCGAGCACGAGCGTGCGGGTCCCGTCCGTCGGGCCCCCCGCCATTTCGGACGCGAGGTAGATCGCCGCACCCACGGTCGGATGGCCGGCGAAGGGGACCTCCACGCCGGGCGTGAAGAT
>QJYK01000088.1 GCA_003248075.1 Gemmatimonadota bacterium
GTACGCGACGAAGAACACGTTCGCGCGCACGTCGCCGCCCTCACCCCGTAGCGGAAGCGTCCCGGCGCGGGCCATGTACGGAAATGGGCGCCCGTCCAACGTGATGACGTGGCGTGTGGTGACGACGTCGCCGTCGACGCTGCGCTCAGGCGTGGACGCGGCGGGCAGGGTGACTCTTCCCGGGGACGCCTCACGCCAAGCGACGGCCGCCGCGCGCACGAACGCCCCGACATCACGTCGCATCGCGAGGCGCACGGCATGCTCCTGGTACATCGCGTGACCGCCCTCGTAGCAGCGGAGGCTGAAGGCGTCGCGCATCGTGGGCGGGAGCACCGCGACCAGGTGGGCGTTGAGCGCGCACGAGTTGAGCGAGTCGAAGTGGCCGGTCGCGACGTAGACGCGGATCGCGGGGTCGAGGTCCAGCGCCTCGCGCAGCCACGCCGGCCTGGGACCCGGGGGGCCGTCCCCGACCGTGAGGCGCGGCGGGCCCATCTCCTCCGGCGTGAAGTGGTCGTACCGCCAGCGCATGCCGGGGCTCACCGGCTCCGGCTCCCCGAGCGCGCGCGGTGCGTCCTCGAGCCCCAAGTACGCCGCGTCGGTGTGGTAACCCAGCGAGTCGCGCAGATACGCGCCGACCAGCGCGGCACGGGCCCCCTCGGGAGGCTCGGGCCCGCCGACCGGCACGCGGGTATCGAAGCGGGCCAGCTCGACACCCCGGTCGCGCAGAAGCCCCTCCTGAAAGTCCTGGCGATTCACGACCAGCGCGTCCGGGTCGAGCGCGTCCACCCGGAGCCCGGTGTAGCGTGCCAGCCCCTCGATGATCGCCCGGCGCTCGGCAGCGTCCAGGGAGTCCCGGCGCGCCAGCGCGGGCGCGTACACGTCGGTCGCCCAACGCTCCGCCTCGGCCAGCGTCGCAGCCAGGTCGCGCAGCAGGTCGGGCGCGAGCCTCCGGTGCCAGAACGCCGCCGCGGTGCGCGCGGGGAGGAGCTTGGCCACGCGCATCTCCTCCTGCTCCACGCTCCCCACGGGAACGCCCCCGGAGACGAGCAGCACGCCGGCGACCCGGATGCCGCGCTCCTCCAAGGCCTTGGTCGCGCCCGCCGCGCGCCAGGTCCCGTAGCTCTCCCCTCCCAGGAAGAGAGGCGCGTCCCACCTGTCGAAGCGTTGGACGAAGAGGCGAACCGCCTCCGCGATGTACGCCGCGTCGGCACGCGCAGAGTAGAAGCGGTCGGCGCGCTCCTCGCCCCGTGGGCGGCTGAAGCCGGTCCCGACCGGGTCGAGGAAGACGAGGTCGGTGAAGCCGAGCCAGGTGCCGTCGTTGTCCGCGAGCGCACAGTCGCACCCCGGTGGGTCCAGGGGTGTGTCGGGCGTGCCGATGCGCCTGGGTCCGAACCCGAGCAGGTGGACCAGGACCGAGTTGGCCCCCGGGCCGCCGTTCCAGAGGAAGGTCAGAGGACGGGGGGGCTCCCCGGGCTCGGGGGCGACGGCGTAGTGGACGAAAAAGACGTCCCCCAACGCCTCGCCGGTCTCGTTGAGGCGGATGGGCAGGCGACCCGCGTCGGCCGTGTAGGCGAGCGCGCGCCCCGCGACGGAGATCTGGTGCCGCGTGGTGACGAGCTCCGGGCCCACCTGGGCGCCCGTGCCTGCCGCGCCGACCAGGAGGAGCGTCGCCGTCGCGACACCCGCGCGTCGCACGGTGCCGACGAGCGTGCACGTTCGCGTTCGGTTCACCTGCGGCCTCCTGGGGAGCCCGGCTCGTCTGGGCCCTGGGGCAAAACGGTAGCAGTCGAATCCGCGATGCGGCAAACGTCGCCCGAGGTGGAGCCGCGCCGCGGAGGAAAGACGGATGGCGACTTGGGGCCTGACGGCGCACATTGCATCGCCCTTTTCGGCGCTCGAGACCGCGAGCACCCCGGAGGGCCTCCGTGTACGCGAATGCCCGACGTGTGGCGGACGATGGGTCCGTTCGGACGACTACTGGCGGTGGAGGGCCCATGCCACCGAGCCGTGGCCCACGGCCACGGACGATGCGGGCTTCTCGACCCACGAGCCCGAACCGACCGCGTTCCGGTTCTGCCCCGAGGACAACTATCTCCTGACCCGGTATCAGGTGGGGCCACCCCACTCGTTCTCGATCGACCAGTGCCGGTCGTGCTCCGGCATCTGGCTCGACGCCGGCGAGTGGGAGGCGCTGATGCGGGGCGGCCTCGCGATCAAGCTGCGCAGCATCCTGTCGCAGGCTTGGCAGGACGAGATACGGGCGGCTCCCTCCGCCGAGTCGGACGAGGAGCGCTGGCGGGGTCAGCTGGCCTTGGCGGACCTGGAGCGGATCACGGAGATCAAGGCTTGGCTCGACAGGCACCCGAAGCGCAACCACCTGTATGCGTATCTGCGCTCGAAGGACACCGGGCACTGAAGGACCGAATCCCCCGGCGCGTCTGGCTCGGGATCGGCGTGTGGCGGGCTCCACGCCCAGAGGACCGGACCGGAACGTCCGAGGTCAGCGCCCCGCTTCGCCCAGGAGCTGCTCGGTGAACTCGATCAACTCCCGTTCCAGTGCCTCGTTCATGCCGCCCAGTGCCGGACCGTAGAAGCCCGCGTGCACGCGGCGCACCTTGCCCGTCGCGTCCAGGAAGATGGTGGTGGGGAACGCGATCGGGCCGTCGAGCTGGGGCTGGGTGGCGTTGGGCGACTCGTCGTCGTTGACGCCGGCGAGCAGAAGGGGGTAGTCGATCCCGAACTTGTCGGCGAACCGTCGCACCAGCGCGCCGTCGATGGCCGGGTCCCCCGTGACCTCGTACGCGAGGCCGACCACCTCCAGCCCGCGACCGCGGAACCGGCGGTAGAGGTCCACCATGATCGGCGCCGAGTCGTGGCAGGTGGGACACCAGGTCCCGAAGATCTCGACGATGACCACCTTGCCCCGGAAACGCTCATCTGAGTTGGTCACCAGGTTCCCGTCGAGATCGGGGAAGGCCCACTCGAACGCCGAGGTCGTGTCCGCCTCGACGAGCCGGTCGGGCGGGGTCAGGTGCGGCGCCCCGGTGGAGCGGACGGCCACGAAGGGCCGCTGTGAGGTGAGCCCGGCGTGGAAGATCCCCTTGAGCGTGTCCCCCTCCAACGCGCCCGTCAGCATGTACACGAACGAGCCGTCGAAGTGGGACATGACGAAGCCACCGTTCTCCATTCCCCCCCAGAAGAGCCCGGAGTCCCCCGTGTTCGAGATGATCGTACCCTCGAGGCCTCGCTCGGTACGGCGCAACTCCAGGACGCGTGGGCTCGGCGAACCCTCCGGGTTGAAGAAGGCGTCCCATCGGCCGAGGATCGACTCCGGTGGCGGGGCCGCCGGCCACGAGCCCCGGGACGCCCGGAAGGGAATGGTGCGTGGGCCCCGATTGCCCACATTCCGGTACGACCCAACCAGGGAGTCGCGGGTGACCCGAGCCCGGATCGCTGCGGCGTAATCGCCGATCTCCAGGAGCACCGAGTCGCCCGGCAGCGCCTCGACCCGGGAGTAGGGCTGACAGGCCTCTCCGTTGCACAGGATGCCCGAGAGCCCGCCCTCCTCACGCAGCTCCATGCTGAAGCGCAGCGGGCCGCCGGCCAGGTCGAGCTGGGCGCGCCAGCTCCCCGCGAGGCTCGGCGCGGCGGGCGCCTGGGCCAGCGCCGTGTCTGACCTGGACAGGACGGTCCCGAGCGCCACCGCGAGCGGGAGCGCGCTGCGGAGCGTGGCGAGGCGACGGGCGCCGCGTGGGCGTTCAGTTTTCATGGGCCTCGTAGAGCTCGCCGCCCTCGAGCCGCGCGGAAAGCGTGTTGCCCGGCCAGGGTAACGGGCAGGGGAAGAGCGGATTGTAGGCACAGAACGGGTTGCGGGCCCGATTCACGTCCAGACGATAACGGGCGCCGCCGAGGGGCCGAAGCACGACGAAGCGCCCGGGCGGATACGTCTCGTGGCCGCTGGTCCCGTCGCGGAGGAAGACCGTCACCTCGGCCTCCTCGGACCCCGGCACCGGAATCCGGTAGGCGGTCAGCGAGACTTCCGCGTCGGACACGCGGCCCACGAAGGTCCCGGCGAGCGTCCCGGTCACCTCCACCCCGTCGAGTCCCAGCATCGGTCTCTGGGCTGGCGCTTCCGGTCGGCGGAGCTCTCCGTCGATGACGAGGTCGGCGTCGTACGGGAACCAGCCGGGATGGTCCACGGGCGTCGTCATCGGCGCGAAGACGGTGACGACGTCGGCGCGGCTCGAGGAGCTGACCCGTATCCGCCATGCCCCGAGGGGAATGTCACGGTTCCTGGGCACCGCACGTCGGCCCTCGTCCGTCCGCAGCTCGAGACCCCGACGCGTACGGGACAGCGTCGCACCCGGCGCACCGGAGAGGGCCGCCTGGGCACCGGGTCCGAACACGAGATCTCCAGCCAGCGGCTGGTGGAAGACGGCCGCATAGGGGGACGACGCCGACGTCCTCAGCCACTGGGCGAAGTCGGCGCGCTCCGCGTCGAGCGGCGTCGAGGCCTGGGCGCGGAGCGCAAGCGGCGCGATCAGGGTCGCGCACAGGGCGGGCAGGTGCCGGGTTCGGAACGTCACCCGATACAAGTACGGCCTGACGCCACGTGACGCGAGGGCACGTGCCACCGAACCCCGCCTGTCACGCAGGACCGGAAGCCCGCTCCGGACGGGCACGGGCACCGCTCTTGCGTACTCGTCGAAGGTCGACTTCACCCCACGACCGCGGAGCGAACCGCCGGCGATGGACCTCGACGACGAGCGTGCCCTCCCCCTGAAGCGCGCGCTGCGGGCGCTGATCCGTATGCGCGCGGAGGCGGGAGCCCGACTCCGGCGTACCACGCCCCGGGAACGCCTGGCGCTGGGCGCCGGCACCGTCCTCGCGCTCGCTGTCGCAACGTCCGTTGTGCGCCCCCTCGTGACGTTCGATCCGTGCCGGCTCACCGACCCGTGTGTTACGGTGGACGCACTGCTCCGCGGAGCCCCCCTTCCCGAGGCGATCCACCTCTACGATCGCAACGACGCAGCGATCGCCGAGGTCGCGGGCCCGCGCCGAAGGACCGGCTTGGGGGAGGTCCCAACACGCGTCGCCGAGGCCTTCGTCGCGGTCGAGGACCGCCGCTTCCGGGAGCATGCCGGGGTCGATCTTCGGGGCGTCGCACGCGCCGCGGTGCGCAACCTGCGCGGCGCCGATCTACACGAGGGCGCCAGCACCATCCCCATGCAGCTCGCCCGCTCCGTGTGGGCCGAGGCCCTCGCCCACGTCGGCCCCTGGCGTCGCAAGCTATTCGAGGTGCGCACGGCCAAACGGCTCGTGGGTGCCCTGGGCCACGACCGCGTCCTGGAGATGTACCTGGACGCGATCTACCTCGGTGACGGGGTGTACGGCGTGCAGCAGGCCTCTCGCCACTACTTCGGTGTCCCTCCGGCGGAGCTCGACCTGGCCCAGACGGCCCTGCTCGTCGGGATGACGCGTAGTCCTGAGCGGCTGGATCCTGTCGACCACCCCGACGCGGCCCGGGCACGCCGAGCCGTCGTTCTCGATCTCCTCACGGGTGCGGGGCTCGCCGAGCCCGAGGAGGCGGACCTCGCGAAGGCAGCCGCCCTTCCCGGCCGCCTCCCGGACCGGGATCTCGGTCGAGGCTACGCGAGCGCCGCCGTCACCCGCGAGCTGCGCCGCGTGGCGCCCGAGCTCGCCGGACAGCCGGGGCTGCACGTCTATACCACGCTCGATACACTGGCGCAGCGAGCGGCAGCCGAGGCGTTGGCGGCCCAACTGGCCCGGGTCGACGTTCCCGATTCCGCCGCCAGCGATCTACTCCAGGGCGCGGTGGTCGCGCTCGACGCCTCCACAGGCGCCGTACGCGCGTGGGTCGGTGGCCGGAGTTTCGACACGTCCGAGTTCGACCGCGTCGAGCAGGCGCGACGCCAAGTGGGCTCCCTCGTGAAGCCGTTCATCGTGGCCGCGGCGCTCGAGGGAGGACGGAGCATCCTGGATCTCGTATCGTCCGACACGCTGTCGCTGCCCGTGCCCGAGGGAGCCTGGTCGCCGGCGGATCACGTCGGCCAGCTCATGCTCCCCGTGCGCGAGGCGCTCGTGCACTCCTCGAACCGGGCAGCGGTGCGGCTCGGTCGGGCGGTCGGCGTGACCTCGGTCCGCCGGTTGGGACGCCGCGCCGGCATCGTCGCCCCCATGCCCGACCTTCCCTCCACGCTGATCGGCTCGTTCGAGTCGACGCTGCTCGAGATGACCGCCGGCTTCGCCGTGTTCGGCAACGGCGGCATGCGGGTGCGTCCGCACCTCATCCGCCGAATCGAGAGCCCCAACGGGTCGACATTGTGGCGTGCTCCGACCGTCGCGGCCGATAGAGCCCTCGATTCCCTGACCGCCTTCACCGTGCTCGACGCGTTGCGTGACGTGGTGGACAGGGGAACCGCGTGGCCGGTACGCCAGTCGGGATATGGGGGGGCCGCAGCCGGGAAGACCGGCACCACGGACGGGGCCCGGGACGCCTGGTTCGTGGGACTCACCCCCGGCCTGATCGCGGGGGTGTGGATCGGGTACGACCAGCCCCGACCGATCGCCCCGGCTGCGAGCGGAGGCGCGCTCGCCGCGCCGGTCTGGTCTTCCCTGATGCGGGCGGTCGCCGCGGCGTCCGTGGTGAGTGCGGCCGAATGGAGTGTCCCGGACGGCATGGAGCGCGTCAGGTACGATCCGTCTTCCGGTGAGATCCTCGGCGAGGATTGCAGCTCGACCGTCTCGGGCCGGAGCGTGGACGCCTGGGTCCCGGCGGGCTCGGTGCATCCCGGGTCTTGTCACGGTCCGGTCATGCGCTGGCTCGATGGGATCTGGAGCCTCTTCCGCGGCGTGCCGAAGCCCGCGATCGACACGATCCGCTGAGGGCTGTCGCACCTGTACCGGCGGCCCGATTGCTCGGTGCGCAAGGCCATCACCCAACGCGGCCGCTTGATGCCCGTCGCCGGGGAACGCATGGTGTCCCGATGAGCCGAGAACCCAGGCGCGGTCTGGCCGCCATCATGTTCGCCGACATCGTGGGCTATACGGCGCTCATGGGGGAGGACGAGGCGGCGGCGCGGGCCGCGAGGGATCGACAGCGTGAGGTGCTGGGACGCCTCGTCCGGCAGTTCCGGGGGGAAGTCCGACAGTACTATGGCGACGGAACCCTCAGCACCTTCTCCAGCGCGGTGGAGGCGGCGCGGTGCGCCGTCGCAGTGCAGCGCGAGCTGGCAGGGTCGCCCCGGGTTCCCCTCCGGATCGGGATCCACCTGGGCGACATCGCCGAGGAAGGCGACGGTGTCTACGGTGACGGGGTCAACATCGCGGCGCGAGTGGAGGCCTTCGCCCCGACCGGCGGCGTCGTGGTCTCGAGCCGCGTCTTCGACGAGATCCGCAACCACCGGGACCTGGACGCGGTATCGCTGGGTCCCGCCCGTCTCAAGGACGTCGCCCGGCCCGTCGAGCTGTTCGCGCTGGTGGGCGACGGGCTCCCTGTGCTGGACGGCCCGGGAGGCCATGGGCCGGCCCCGCGGAGCGCCGCACCCGTCGCCAAACCCCTGCTGGTAGCCGCCGGCGCGCTGGCGCTGGCCTTGCTCGGGGGATCCTGGCTCTACTCGATCCTCGACGGAGGGCGGGACGCCCCACCGGTCGGCGCGGGGGCCGCGGGGCGCACGTTGCCCTCCGTTGCCGTGATCCCGTTCCGCAACTTGAGCGCGGGCGAGGACGACGGCGGCTTCTTCGCGGACGGCCTTCACGACGACATACTCACGCAGCTCGCGAAGATCGGCTCGTTGGACGTCATCGCCCGTACGTCCGTGATGCGCTACGCGGGCACCGAGCTGCCCGTGCGCGTGATCGGGCGCGAGCTGGGCGTGGCCACGATCCTGGAGGGCGGCGTACAGCGCGCGGGGACTCGGATCCGGTTGAATGTCCAGCTCATCGACGGCGAGACCGACGCGCACATCTGGGCCGAGACCTACGACCGGGAGCTCACCACCGAGAACATCTTCGCCATCCAGTCGGAGCTGGCCGACTCCATCGCGCATAAACTACGTGCCGTGCTCTCAGGCGACGAGCGGCGCGCTTTGGCGAGCGTGCCGACCGCGAGCGTCGAAGCCTACGATCACTACCTGCGCGGGGCGGTGGTGTTACGGCGCGATGCGGGCAGCGCCCAGCTCGACGGCGCGCGGGCCTCACTGGACTCGGCGGTGGCGGTCGACCCGAACTTCGCGATGGCCTGGGCACGCCTCGCCTACGTGCACCTCGACTACTATTGGAACGCCTTCGACCGCTCCCCGGCGCGTCTGGCCATGGCGACGCGGGCGATCCAACGCGCCGAAGCACTGGATGCGGGCAATCCGGAGGTCCAGCTCCAGAGGGGCTACTACCACTACTGGGGCTTCCGCGACTACGACGCCGCGCTGGAAGCCTTCGACGCGGCGCAACGCGGCCTGCCCGGCGACGCCCGGGTCAACGAGGCCCGTGCGTACGTGCTTCGACGGATGGGCCGCTGGGCGGAGGCGATCGGCGAGCTGGAGCGCGCGGTGAGCCTGGACCCGCTGAACGCCGAGATGGTCCGGGCCCTCGGTCAGATGCACCTGCAGACGCGTGACTACGAGCGCGCGGAGGAGTACATCGCCCGCGCCAGCGCGATCCAGCCCGATCGGTGGACGCCCAAGTACGACTACGTCCTCCTGGGGATGTCGAGAGACGGCGACCTGTCGCGGGCCAAAGAGCTGATGGCGGAGCCCGACCCGAATGCCGTCCATCGATACGTCCGTTGGCTCATCGCCTACTCGGAGGGGGACGACCGGGTGGCGTTCCTGACCTCGGATTCGCTCTCCGCTCCGCTGGAGCAACAGGCGTCGGTCCATACGAAGGACCTGATGGATGCGCTCGTGCACCAGCGCCAGGGGCGCACGGAGCAGGCTCGGGCTTCCGCCGAGGTGGCACGGAGGGAGCTCGAGGCCATGGTCCGAAACGCCCCCGACGACCCACGTCCCCACGCGGCGTTGGGCACCGCGTTGGCTCTGCTCGGCCGACGCGAGGCTGCGCTCGCCGAGGGGCGCGAGGCGGTGCGCCTTCTCCCGGTCTCGGCGGACGCGGTCGACGGACCCGAGTACCTGCTCCACCTCGCCCGCATCCAGGTGCTGCTACGAGAGGACGACGACGCAGTAGTGACTCTGACCCGGCTCCTGTCGGTGCCGTCGGACAACTCGCTCGCGTCCGTGCTGTTGGACCCCGCCTTCGCGCCTCTGCGCGGACATCCCGACCTGGCCGGGCTCGGCGGACGCTAGGCCGCGGCTCGCCTGCGACGCTTTCCGGCCCGAAGGCTATGGCCTACCATGGCGCCGGATCCCCCAATGGAGGTGACTCATGAGGATCGCGATGCGCTTCGTCCGGGTCATGGCCCTGGTGGGCCTCGCACTGCCTTCGCTCTCCACGGGGTCGAGCCCTCTCCTCGCTCAGGTGGGCCCCGTCGCGCTGGTGGGCGCCACCCTGATCGACGGGAACGGCGGACCCGCCGTCGCGGACGTCACCGTGCTGGTCCGGGATGGACGCATCGCCGCGATCGGCCCCCGCGCCTCGGTGCGCCTGCCCGCCGACGCGCGGGTCGTCGACGCCGGCGGGAAGTTCGCGACGCCGGGCTTCATCGACACCAACGTGCACATCTCGCTCTACAACAACGGCGAGTCCATGGTGCGCTACGAGGACCGCTTCACAGAGCTGGTACTCGAGACGGCTCAGGTGATCCTCAAGCATGGGATCACCACGGTGCGGGACAGCTACGGTGCGCTGATCCCCCTCGTCGCGGTACGCGACTCCATCGATCGCGGTAGGGCGATCGGCCCGCGCATCCTGGTGGCCGGCAACATCGTGGGCTGGGGGGGACCCAAGTCTCCGCTCTTCTCCAACGCGACGCCCGCCACCTACTTCGACGAGCGCATGATGGACTTCATCGCCCAGGGCGCCGGCGAGGAGCTGTTGGCGATGAGCCCCGACGAGCTGCGCGTGGCGATCAACGCGTACCTCGACAAGGGCCCCGACTTCGTCAAATACGGGGGCACGTCGCACACCAACAGCCTCATCACCTTCTCGCCGCGACAGCAGGAGGCGCTGGTGGAGGAGGTGCACCGGCGGGGCCTGTTCGCGGAGGTCCATTCCACCAATCCGGAGCCGCTCCGGCTGTCGGTGCTCGCCGGGATCGACCTGATCCAGCACCCGGAGGTCCACGACGTGCCGATCCCCGACGAGCTGGTGAGCCTCATCGTCGAACGCGGCGTGATCTGCTCCCTCCTGTCCAACGGGATCACGGGTAAGCCGTGGAAGGAGTACCAGGATCGTCGACAGCGGGCGGACTCGGCGCGCGCGGATTCCCTGAAGGCGGACACGCTCGGGACCCGCCAGCGGACGAAGACCGGATGGGAGCTCCGCAGCGCACGCCGCGAGGAGGGGATGGCCATCCGACGCGCCAACGCGGAGAAGCTCATCCGTGCCGGCTGCGTCACCACGCCGTCGACGGACACCTATCTGCGCGGCGCGCCGGAGTTCCTGCGCACGCCGCGCGACGACGAGCACTACATGCCCGGCACCGCCACCCTCACCGCGATCGAGGGGCTCGTGGAGCTGGGCATGACGCCCTCGCAAGCCATCGTCGCCGCCACGCGCACCGGCGCCATCGCGTCGCAGGGTCTGGACGAGTTCGGGACGCTCGAGGTGGGCAAGCGCGCGGACATCCTCCTACTGGACGCCGACCCGCTGGCCGACATCACCAACATCCGCAAGCTCTCCATGGTGATGAAGGACGGACGTGTGCTCGACCTCGATCGTCTCCCCGAGAAGCCGGTGTGGTATCGCGATCCCTGACGCCACGATCGAGGCGCCGGGCGGGCGTGGTCCGCGGGGAAGCGACGACGGGGGCTCAGCGCAGCGCGGGCGTGGTCGGGGGTGGCCTCCGATGGTGCGTGCCCTGCTCGAAGGCATACCCGAGGCCCAGAAGCCGGGCCTCGACGAAGGGGCGCCCGAGGAGCTCGAGCCCCACGGGGAGACCGTCGTCCGTGAAGCCGGCCGGGACCGTCAGCGCCGGGAAGCCGGTCGCGGGGCTCAGGCTCCGGTTGTCGCCTCGGGCGTAGGCGTCGTCCGGGTCGGGGTTCGTGAGCACGTCCGGCGCGATGCGCGATGGCGGATTGGTGAACGTGGGGTACGCGATCGCATCCAACGCGTGATCCGCCATCGTCTTCAGCACGAGCTGCCTCAGGGACTCCCGCGCCTTCATCAGAACCAGGTACCCCGGATCGCTCGTGGTCTTCCCCATGAGACCCATCATCCCCCGGGCCCTCCAGGGGTTGACCCGTCCACTGAGGAGGATGGCGCCCAGCGTCCGGTACGGGGCGTTGGCGTGCCCGGACAGGTAGGCATCCGTCGCAGCCTCCGTCTCGTAGACGTTCGCGATGGCGGCGGCCAGCAGGGTGTCCAGGCCCGCGAGCTCGAGGGGGTCCACGACCTCGGCACCCAGAGATGCCAGCTCACCCACGGCCGCGTCCACCACCGCAGCGACCTGCCGGAAGTCCTCGGAGGTGGTGTCCACATCACGGTCCATCGGATGGCGCAGGAGCCCGATGCGCGCACCGCGGAGCGCCTGCGCCGAGAGACCGCTCGTGTAGCTGTCGGGGACGTGCCCCACCGAGTACGCCGTGACCGGATCCCGGGGATCGTATCCCGCGATCACGTCGAGCAGGAGGGCGGCGTCCGTGACCGTGCGCGTCATCGGGCCCATGGTGTCCTGCGTCGGGTTCGCGGGCAGGAGGCCAGTACGGCTGACCAACGGGAGCGTGGGCCGCAGCCCCACCAGGCTGCTCACCGCCGCCGGGCCCCGGACCGAGCCACCGGTATCCTCGCCGACTCCGACCAGCCCGAAGTTGGCCGCGACGCTCGACCCGGTCCCTCCGGAGGAGCCGCTCGGATTCCGCTCGGGATCGTAGGCGTTACGGATGATCCCGAAGGCCGAGCCGACGTAGCGCGAGGCGAACTCCCCCATCGTCGTCTTGGCGAGTATGATCGCGCCCGCCGCGCGCATGCGCGTCACGATGGTCGCGTCCCGCTCCGGCACGAAGTCCTGGAAGAGCGCCGAGCCGTAGGTCGTGGGCATGTCCCGCGTCTCCACCTGGTCCTTGAGCAGCACCGGCACGCAGTGGAGGGGGCCGGCGGGTCCGACCGAGCGGAACACGGCGTCGAGCGAGTCCGCCTGTTCCAGCGCCCGCGGGTTCAGGTGCTGGACGGTGTTCAGCCGCGGTCCGCGCTGGTCGTAGGCCTCGATCCGGTCGAGGTAGCCCTGCACGAGCTGGTGGCACGTGAGCCGTCCGGCGCGCATCGCCTCGTGCACGTCGTGGATCGTGGTCTCCAGGAGCTGGAAGTCCTGGGCCGCGACCGGTGAAGGGCTCGCGAGGACGACGACCAGCGCTGCGTAGAGCGTGAACCGTAACATGTCAGGCGGGGTCGGAAGAGACGGGGACGCGGCCCGGGGGTCGGCACCCCCCGGGGCCGCGCGTCGCCCTCGAGGGGCTCGGGATCAGCCTCCGTTCGCGAGACCCCGTAGCACGTCGGCCAACATTCTCACCTTGGTGGCATCCATGGAGCCCGCCGCGTCGTCGCCCAGCTCCCGGGCCAACGAACCGAGCACGCCGGAGCGGGACGCGCCGGACCGTCCCTCGGCCTCGGACAGCGTCCGACGCACCGAAGCGACCCGATCCGTCCCCATCGCGCCCGAGCGCTCCAACTGATCCACGTAGGCGCGCGCCAGCGCGAACGAGTTCGGCCACACGAACTTCGGTTGGCCCTGGGAGTTGAGCTGCTCCAGTCGGACGGATTTGGCAGCGTCGATCTCGTTCCGGGACAGCGCCTCGCTGGGCACGAGCTCCAGGATGTCCAGCCCACGCGCGATCTCGGAGCTCACGATCACGCCGTTGTACCAGTACACGGACCAGCTTCCCCCCGAGCGCATGCGCTCGGGGTCCACCGGACCCCGGTCGAAGAAGGCGATCTCGACGGCGTGCTTAGGATCCGTCCAGTCGAATACCGAGATGCCACCCTGGTACCACCCCTGGACCATCACGTCACGGCCGGGGATGGGGATGAGCGAGCCGTTGTGGGCCACGCAGTTCTCCAGAGAAGTCTGCGCAACGGGGAGCTTGAAGTAGCTCTGGAACTCCATCCGCGTCCCCCGCAGCGTGAAGATCGCGTCCGCGCCCCACTCCATCGGGTCCGTGTCACGGCACTTCGGCGCGCCGCCCCCACCCCATTCGTCCGTGAACAGGATCTTCGTGCCGTCGTTGTTGAACGTGGCGGAGTGCCAGTAGGAGAAATTCGAGTCGGACACTGCGGCCATTCGACGGGGTTCCGCCGGGTTCTTGATGTCCAGTAGGAGACCGTAGCCCCCGCAGGCGCCGCCGGCGTAGCCGATCGCCGGATACACCGTGATGTCATGGCACTGCGTGGGGCCAGGCGCCGGACCGTCGCTCGGTTCGGGCCGGCCCCGGCCGAAGCGCTCCTCCAGGATCGACCGCAGTGCCGCGGTGTCCGCGGCGCTCGGGGCGCCCATGCCGCCGCGCGCCTCCATGATGCTGTCCAACACGGGGGCGTACCGACGCTCCGAAACCACCCGCGCACGGTCGCCCTGTCCGACCACGAAGCCACCCGACCGCCTCGCCGCTTCGATCTCGGCGAGGTCCGCGGGCGCGAGCCCGTGCTCCGGGGGTGCGACCAGGTCGTTGAAGATCCTGGGCGAGCTCACGATGGCCGCCCGCTCCGGGTGGGCCAGGGGGACGCGGATGACCTCGATGCGGAAGAGCGCCGAGTTCGGGTCCTCGTTCGGCGAAAGGCCGGAGCACCCGGCGAGCTCCTCCGCGGGGCGCACCGACGACGAGCCGGACACATAGATGTAGACGTTGTCCCTGTCGCCGGGGTGCTCGAGCACGGTGTGCGTGTGCGAGCCGCGACAGGTCTGCACGTTGGCGATGTACCTCGGGTCACGGATGTTCGTGATGTCGAAGATGCGGATGCCCCGCAGCCGGTCGTGGCTGACCGCCTCGTCGACGCCCTGGGTCCCGCAGTCCAGCCTTCCCGTGAGCCCCTCTCCGGACACGAACAGGAGGTTGCCGTAGACGGAGACGTCGCTCTGCGACGCGGGGCAGACGTAGGTCACCACCGGCGTGGGACGGGCAGGACTCGAGATGTCCCACACCTGGATCCCGTTGTAGTTGCCCTGGATCGCGTAGTTGCCCTTGAAGGCCAGGTCGGAGTTCGTCACACCCACGAACGGAGCCGCGGGAGGTGTGGTCGAGACGAGACGGACGTTCCAGGCCGCCTGTCCCGCGTCGAAGAGACCGGCCCGGAGGCCGATGCGCGGATCCGGGCTCGGCGCTGTCACCCTGAGCGGGCGGAGCGCGGCCGGAGCCGCCGGTGTCGCCGCCGCGGTCATGGGGGCTGGCTGGGAGGAGCTGCACCCCGCCAAGGCGAGGGAGGCGGCGAGCGGCAGGAGCGCGATCGATCGAGTCGCGTGCCGGGCGGACCGGACGGGCTCCGGGGCGAGACGGGTCATGGGCAGACCTTATAGAGGGTCGAAGCGGTTCAGGGGTTACGTCCGTCCTGGGACAGCGCGTCCAGCATCAGCTGCATGCGCTCGATCTCGGTGGTCTGATCGACCTGGATGTCCGAGGCGATCTTGAAGACGAGCTCGTCCTGCGCGGCGCCGTCCGTGGCGAACAGCTCGTGGACCATGGTCACGGCACCCTGATGGTGCTGGATCATATAGCGCAGGAAGAGACGATCGAAGTCGGTGCCCTTCGCGGCGAGCAGCTCGTCGAGCTGCTCGGGCGACAGCATCCCGGGCATGAGCTCGTGGTCCATGTGCATCGCGTGCTCGCCGCCAGGGGCGTGCACCGTGCCCGAGGCGTCCACCTCCGGCACAGGGCGCCCCCGATCGCGCAGCCAGCGCTGCATCAGACCGATCTCGTCGCGCTGGGCATTGATGATGCGGGCGGTCAGCCGGCGCAACGCAGGGCCGGCCTCGTTCCGTGGGGCCATCGCCGACATGACGAGAGCCTGGGCGTGGTGGTCGATCATCCCCATCATGAACGCCACGTCCGCCTCACTCACCTCGAGGAACGCGCTGTCCTGTCGCGCACGGTACAGGGCTTCGAGCTCGGCCAGCCGGGGCGCGGCCTCCGCCGGCGCCGGCGCCGAGGAAGCGCAGGCTGCGAGCCCCAGCGCGAACGCGAGGATCATCAGGCCTCGGGCCGGGGCGATGCGGGCGTCGGGAAGGTCCCGCTGGATGGATTCCTCCATGGTCGGTGATCTTGGCGGGAGGCTCCCGGGAACGCAACGGGCGCCGGTAGGCGGGTCGCCTCCGAGCGTGCGCGCGCACCGGGACGGGAGCGACGCGCGGGCCGGGCTCACGTCAATCGGAGGGTGCTCGACTCTCTTCCCGTTGCAGATCGGCGTGCCGCTCCGCCCTAAGCAGGAGCTCCTCGAACCTGGGCTCTCCACGGAGCGGGGCGAGGCTCGGATCGAGGCGGATGAGGACCGGGTGCGGAAAGCCCTCGTCGACCGCCAATGCCAGCTGCCGCAGCGCCTCGTCGCGATGGTCGAGCACGGCGTGCGCGGCCGCGAGCTCCCACGGCGGGTCCCATCCGTCCGCACCGTCGGCGACCCGCTCCTCGACCGCCGCCAGGGCGTCCCGGGCGCTGCGCCTGCCCTCCTCCACGTCCCCCGTTTCCGTCAGGGCAGCCGCGAGGATGGTCTCGACGCGTCTCATGTCGAAGGGGTCCACACCCGGCGCCGCGTCCAGCGCCCGCGCTGCGTACGAGGCGGCGCGCTCCGGATCCCCTGCGAGCAACGCGGCGTAGGCGGCGCGGGCCAACGCTCCCACCCGAGGTGACTCGTCCTGCAGGTAGCCCTCTGCCCTGCGGAGTGCGGCGGTCGGATCGCCGCGCTCGATGTCGACGAAGGTCCGCCAGGTCCGGGTCGCGGTGAGCGAGGGGTCCGCCTGCAGCACCGCGTCCAGCCACTCGGCCGCCTCATCCGCCCGGCCCAGTGCGGCCAGGATGGCGCCCACGTTCGAGCGCAGCTGCGGCACGGTGGGCTGTAGTCGGAACGAGCGACGGATGAGACGTTCCGCCGTCGCGACGTCGCCCAGGAAATAACGGCTCCATCCTGCGTTGTTCAGCGCATCGGCGTAGGCCGGTCTGAGCTCCAGCGCCCGCTCCGCCGCTTCCAGCGCCGCGCGGTCGCGCCCGTGCACCGAGTGGACGAAACCGAGCGTCTTGTAGGCCTCCGGGAGCTCCGGATCGAGCTCGATGGCGCGGTCGACCAGCGCCCGGGCCGTGTCCGCCCAGGTCAGATCATATCCGAAGAACTGGACGCGCTGAAGGTAGGCGTCCGCGAGCCCGGCCCACGCCGCCGCGAACGTGGCGTCCAGCGCGACCGCCATCCCGTACTCGCGGATCGCCCCGTCCATGCCCTCGAGCGAAAAGTCCACGTACGCCGCGCGGGCCCGCATGAAGTGATCGAGGGCGGCCAGACTCTCGGTGGGCCGTCTCGCGATCCGGTCCTCCTCGCGGGGCGTGAGCACGGCACGCAGCGAGCTGGCCACCGAACGGGCGATGTCGGTCTGGACCGCAAAGACGTCGTCGAGGCGGCGATCGTAGGTCTCGGCCCAGAGCTGACCCCCCGAAGCCGGCTCGACGAGCTCGACGATGATGCGGATCCGTTCCCCCTCACGCTGCACGCTGCCGGACATGAGGGTCGCCACGTCGAGCCGGCTGGCGATCTCGGCGAGCGGCAGCTCCGAATCGGCGTAGGCGCGCACCGCCCGGAGCGCCGTCACGTCGATCGCACCGATGCGCGACAGGTTGAAGAGGACGCTCTCGTGGACCCCGGCGGCGAAGAACGCGTTGGCGCTGTCCGGGCTGAGGTTGCGGAACGGGAGCACCGCGACCGACGGTCGCCCGGCTGCGGGGGTGGCTAGCGCACCCGGTGCTTTGAGAGGCTGCCAACCGCGCCAGGCGAGCCCCAGAGCCGCGACCGCCGCGATTCCGGCCGCCCATCGCCACCCCCTTACGCTCAGAGGGGCCGACCGCACCGCCTCGACAGAGGGGGCCGGCGCGGCGGGCGGCGCCTGCGCCGTGTCGCCGTCGACGTCCCGTGCCGAGGGGGCCGGGGACTCCGGCGAGCGAGCCCGCACGGGCTCCGCTTCCTGGAGGCTCCGTACCCTCGCCGTCAGGTCGGCGGAGGGGGCGAGGTCCAGCTCCCTGGCCAGCAGCGCCTCGAACGCGTCGTAGGCTCGCATCGCCGCGACCGTGTCCCCGGCTGCCGCGTGTGCCTCGATGAGGAGCGCGGCCCCGCGCTCCTCGAGCGGATCCAGCGCGCTCAGCCTGCGAGCCCAGTCGGCGGCCGTGACATGCTTCCCGTCGGCCAGGGCACGCTCGGCGAGGCCCGCCGCCGCTCGGAGCGCCATGTCCCGATATCGCCGGCGGTTGCGCTCGAGCCATTCCTCGAGAGCCTGTGACCCGTCGACCGGGAGGCCGTCGAGAAACGGACCCCGATAGAGCTCGAGGGCCGCCTCGAGCCTCCCCTGGGAGACCGCGTGGTCGAACGCCTCGGCATCGCACGTGAGGAGATCCGTCCGCACGCGCAGCAGATGCTCTCCGTCCCGCTCGATGGCTTCCGCGCCCAAGGAGCGGCGAAGGAAGTGTAGGCCCTGGCGAAGCGCGGCGAGGGCGCGCTCTTCCGGGAGCTCGGGCCAGAACGTGCCCAGGATCGAGTCCCTCGTGACCGTCCCTCCCTCCCCTGCCAACCGGAGAAACGCCAGCAGCGCGACCCTCTTGGGCTGGGTCAGTACCGATCGGACCGCGGTGCCGTCCGCCCGGACGAGCTCCGTCGGGCCCAGCACGGACAACCTCGAGGCCGGCGGGTGGTGGCTCATGGGGGATCCGCGATTGGAGGCGTCGACCGGAGGAACATGTGACCGGGGTGGGTTCACGTCCACGCTCCGGCTCGGCTCGAACGCCCGCGCAGCGGGGGCGTTCGCCGAACGTCACCTCACGTCCGGCGGCAGCGAACGGCGAGCAGACGGCTAACGCTCATCCTCCCTCCCGTGGCGCGTCACCGCCGAGGCGGGGCACGCCCACTCGAACCCGATCGAAAAGGAGAGAGACATGTCGATGCACGTGAAGTCCCTGGCGACGGTGTTCCTGATGGCCATGACCCTGGCCGCTTGCGGGGAGTCACCGACCTCACCCACTTCGCCCCTCCCGCCCGTGCAGACGGGGCCCTGGACCGGTGGAGACGGGATCCTGTGGGCCGAGCGGTCGAACCCGACCGCGAAGCGGAGCCCGTCGAGCAGCGAGAGGGGCGGCCAGGCCCCCGTCGTCGCCGTTGATTCCGAGGCGACCGAGGGAGCATCGGGAATCGAGGACCCGGGCATGCGCCGCGCGCACAGGCCCTGACGACCACCGTCGCTCGGGGTCCGGCGTCATACCCGGGCCCCGAGCCGCACGGGGCGGGCGGCGACGCCGGAGCCTTCATGCACCGGACTCGGAATCGCCCGCCCGGCGACGTATCCTCGCACGTCATCGGCGATCCGGATCGCTTCCCGGATGCCTCCGCCAGGACGGCGCCCGTCGTGACGGACTCGTCACGGCTCCCCACGGGAGGACCACCACGCCCAGGGAGAGCGCGAGCAGGTGCGACGCCCTCCCCCGTAAGGGTCAGGCCCGGCCGCACGCCGACGGTCGACGTCCGAGGCGTTAGATTCGGAATACCCTGCCCAATGCGTCGTCGTGCGTCTCCCTCCCTCTCGGGGTCTGATGATGGGCCGGGTACTCCGTGACCTGCTGCGCCGGAGGGTCCCCCATGTCCTGGGGATCTATCTGGCCGGCGGATGGGGGCTTCTGGAGTTCAGCGACTTCGCGGTGCTCCACTTCGGGCTGGCCGCCGCCTGGACGACCCGGATCATGGTCCTGCTCGCGGCGGGCCTGCCCGTGGCGCTGTGGGGCGCGTGGCGTCTGGGCGGCCGCGCTCCGACGTTCCCGATCACGGAGGCGCCGCCGCGCTCGGTGGCCGTCCTGCCCTTCGTCACCGTGGGTGAGGACCCCGACACCGACTACCTGGGCTTCGGGCTCGCGGATCAAATCGTCACCGATCTGGCTCGGATCGGGGATCTTCGCGTCGTCGCCAAGACGTCCTCGTTCGCCTACGCCGGAACGGCCGAAGACGTCCGCTCCATCGGCAGGCGGCTCGGCGCTCGGGCCATCCTGGAGGGAAGCGTCCAGCGGTCCGGTGACCGGCTACGCGTGAGCACACAGCTCGTCGACGTCGCGGACGGCTATCACCTGTGGTCCGAGCGATACGACCGGACCATGGAGGACGTGTTCCGCATCCAGGACGAGGTCGCGCACTCGGTCGCCCGCGTGCTCCACGCCGTGCTCCGCGAGTCCGAACGCGAGGCGCTCGCCCGAATACCGACGCACGACATCGACGCCTACGAGCTCTACCTCCAGGGTCGGAAGTTCATGTGGCAGACCCGACGCCGGAGCCTCCAATACGCACGAACTACGTTCCTCCGGGCCATCGGACGTGACCCGCGCTTCGCGCTGGCGTACACGGGGATCGCGGAGGCGACGGCCTTGCTCTGCATGTACTATCCGACGGCGCGGGTCGACCTGGACGAGGCCGAGGCCGCTGCCGAGACCGCGCTCTCCATCGATCCGGAGCTACCGGAGGCTCATGCGGCGCGCGGCGCGGTGCTCTTCCTGAAGGGCGCCGTGGACGCCGCGGAGAAGGCGTTCGTGCGCGCGCTGGAACTGGACCCCCGCCTCTTCGAGGCTCTCTACCTCCACGGGCGAGCCTGCTTTCAGCAGGGCCGTTTCGCCGACGCCGCCCGACTCTTCTCGGAGGCCGGATCGGTGCGGGAGGACTACGCAGCGGCCTACTTCACCGCGCAGTCGCTGGAGGCCCTCGGAAAGCACGACGAGGCGGAGGTCGCGTACCGGCTGGCGGCCGACGTCGCGGGGCGCCACGTGGAGCTGAACCCGGACGACCCCCGGGCCGCGACCATGCTCGCGGTCTCCCTGTGCCGGCTCGGGAAACAGGACGCCGGGCTACGCTGGGCCGAGCGGGCGCTGGAGATCGATCCCGAGGACGCGGGTGTGCGCTACAACGTCGCGTGTCTGTTCTCCGTCGCCGGCAAGCCCGATCGGGCGATCCAGTGCCTCCATGAAGCCCGCAGCGTCGGATTCGGGAACCGGGACTGGTTGGAGCGGGACCCCGACCTGGACGCGGTTCGGGACGACCCGCGCTTCAAGGCGATCCTCGAGGCGATGTAGCCGCGGGCGCACCCGCCCCCGCCGGGTCCTCCGCAAGTAGCTCCTCCACGGCGCGCCGGAGCGCCTCCGTGTCGAAGGCGCCCCGGACGATCTTTCGCACCTTGCCCTCGCGGTCCACCAGGAAGGACTGGGGCAGCATCGATACGCCACCATAGGACAGCCGGAGCCCCTCGGACGCCATCGCGACCGGATAGCTGATTCCCGCCTCCCTCACCCAGGCCCTCACCGCGTCCCGACCTCCCACGTCCGTCGACAGCCCCACGACCGTGAATCCCCGGTCGCGATACGCCTCGAACGCGGCCTGAAAGGCGGGCATCTCGCGCCGGCAGGGCGGGCACCAGGTGGCCCAGAAGTTGACCAGCACGACGTCACCGCGGAGGTCACGCAGCGCCAGGCGCCGGCCCTCGAGCGTCCTCACCGAGAACGCTGGAGCCGGCTCGTGCCAGGTCGGCCGCCCGACGTTCGGTCGAGGCAGCAGAGCCAGCGTCGCGGCGAGGCCGCCGAGCAGGGCGGCTGCGAGCATCGCGGCCCGCGCGCCGGGTGATGCCCGAGGAGCGTTCATGCGTGGGGGGTCCGGCTCAGCTCGCGGCGATGAGGAACACGTCCCCGATGACGTGGACGATCCCGTTCGACGCCTCGATGCTCGCGAGGATCTTTGAGCCGTTCACGTAGGTCCCGTCCTCGCGCACCTCGACGTCCACGTAGTGACCCGTGGCCATGTACAGCGGCACACCGTCCTTGAGCTGCTCGATGGGGAACTTCCCGGGTGCCGCATGCGACGTGATGATCTTCGCCAGCTTCTGCTTGTTCTCGGGCTTGAGCAGGTCGTCGACCGTGCCCGGAGGCAGCGCGTCGAAGGCGGCGTTCACCGGCGCGAATACGGTGAGCGGACCGGCATTGACCAACACGTTCTCGAGCTCGGCTGCCTTCACTGCCGCCACCAGCGTCGTGTGATCCGGGGACGACAGGGCGATACCGAGGATGTTCGCCTTCGACTTCGCGTCGACCACGTACGCTTGACCTTTGTTGGAGGCGGCGTCGAAGGAGTCGCCGCCGGCGGGGGCGCCACTCTCGCCACCCCCACAGCCGGCCAGGAGCAGCAGCCCGAGCGCTCCCGGGATCAACAACACCCGAAGATCAGAGATGCTTGAGGACATCTGAACCTCCCGAGGAGGAAAGCGGCGCGGCACTCCGCGCCAGGTGAAAAGGGGCCTCGCCGTCGGCCCGGGGCCCTTTGCCCCCACGCCGTGGCCAGCTACCGTTTGGGTGCCCCCCACCCGCGCTGCCGCGGGAGGATGACAACCCAGCTCGAGCCTGCCCCCGTGCTCACAAGGACCGGTGGATACCCGCTCCACGCCGCAGTGGCGATTGCGGAGCGGGAGAGCGACGGACGTCTGGTCCTCGCGACGGAGATCGCAGCCGACCTGGACCTGCCCGCCGATTATCTCGCGAAGATCCTGCAGACGCTCGCGCGAGCCGGCATCCTCGGCTCGGAGCGGGGACGGAACGGAGGCTTCCGCATGACGCGGCCACCCCGCGAGATCCTTCTGATCGACGTCGTCGCTCCCTTCGACAACCTGGGACCGGAGCGCCAATGCCTGCTGGGGCGCGGCACTTGCATGGAGGTGGGCGGCTGTCCCGCTCACAAGCAGTGGCGAGAGGCCAGCGCACCGGCTTTCCGGTTCTTCGAAACGCGCTCGCTCGCGGACCTCATGGGTAGACACGGTTAGAAGTCCATTCTCGTGAACCGTCGGAGCGCCCACGCGTAGGGAAGCGCGATCCAGGCGGTCAGCGAGACCGCCGCCCCTACCAGCCCCCACCCCTTCCCGAAGAAGTCCTGGAAAACCGCTCCCGTGTACCCGAGTAGCGCCGACGCGTCCACCGCGATGAGGATCAGAACCCTGGCCAGGTCGACCGGGTTGAGCACCATCGCAACGAGCATGGGACGCTCCAGCGGGTAGGCCGCGAACGCGTGGCTCGCGATCAACACGACCCCGTCGTACACCACCGTGAGGACCAGCCAGAGCAGGAGCGCCGCTCCGAGGCCACGCGCGGCGTCGCCCAGGGTGAAGGCGACGACAAAGCCGATGGCCGTGAAGACCGCGGTGAGGAGCGTCCCCGACAGGAGCAGCAGGACAGCCTGGCCCGGGACCTCCTGTGTGGCACCCGACGACGCCAGGGGAAGGCCGACGCCGAGCAGGAAGGCACCGATCAGCGGCAGGGTCAGCCCCAGGTACAGCCCGGCGAAGAGCGAGCGACGCCCGACCGGCTGCGACAGGAGCAGCTCCGTGAACGGCCGGCCGTCGTAGAGGAAGATGGTCGCCACCAGGAGGCTGACGAGGGGCACCGCCAGAAGCACCACGTTGGCCAGGGACGGGAGCACGCGCTCGACGCCGCCCCCGAGACGGACCAGGCCCAGCGTCGTTGCCAGGAAGAAGAGCGCGTAGCCGATCAGCGCCCGGCTCCGGACCACGTTCCGCGTCTGATAACGGAAGACCTTGCGCGTGGTGGACATCACGCCACCTCCTCGCCGCACCCGGAGGAGCGCGCTGGCCCGCTTCGCTCGTCACCGCCCTCGAGGATCAGCGCCGCGATGGCACCTTCCAGCTCCGCCTGGCCGGTCGCCGCCAACAGCTCGGAGACCTCTCCCTCGAAGCGGACGACGCCGTCCAACAGGAAGACCACGTCGTCGGCGAGGGACTGGAGCTGGCCGAGATCGTGCGACGTCAGCAGTACGGTCCGTCCCGCGTCCCGCTCCGTACGTACGCGATCCTTGAGCACCCGCGCCGCCACCGGATCGAGACCCGCCGTGGGCTCGTCGAGAACGAGCACGGTCGCGCGGTACCTCAACGCCAGCGCCGCGTTCAGCTTCTGCTGATTGCCGCCGGAAAGGGCCCGGAAGGGCTTGGACATCTCCGTTACGATCCCGAACGACTCCACCAACGAATCGTCGGGGCGGCCCTCGAAGCCGCGCAGGTCGTCCAACATCGACGCGAGCTCGTGTCCGGTCAGGTTGTCCGGAAAGCGCGGCAGCTGCGGCATGTAGCCGATGTCGCGCCGGTACGCCGCGTCCCCGTTCACTCGGGCCTGTCCCAGCGTCACGGTGCCCTCGTCGGGTCGAACCAGCCCCAGGATCATCTTGAGCAGCGTGGTCTTCCCGGCACCGTTCGGGCCGAGAACAGCAGTGATGCGCCCCGGTCGGAAGCACACGTCCACGTCGCGGAGGACCGCCAGGTCACCATAGCTCTTGGAGACCCCGTGAACCCTCACCCATACCGGACGGGGACCCAGGTCCCGGAGCGCGCGCGCGTCGGTCACGATGGCCTCCACGGAGTCGCGATGGGGTTGAGGGCTGGACGTGCGTCCACCAGGTTGTCCGGCGTGAGCATCGGCAGCACGGACTCGGCGAGATCGAGGAGGGTAACCAGGAAGCTCCGCTGCAGGACCAGAGCCGGCTCGTTCTGCTCAACTACCAGCGAGAACAGGCGCACGGGTCGGAAGGGCACGTCGCCCGTACCGTCCCGGTCCCGATCGTAGCCGCGGTATCGGTCCCAGTAGTTGTCCTCGAAGGTGCTGTAGGTGCGGCGGCTGTTCGTCGACACGTCGAAGGAGTTGCCGACGAAGTTGTTGCGACGAAACGAGCTCTCCTCGGAGTTGGCGAGTACCTGAACGGCCCAACCGTTCGCAACGAAATCGTTCTCGACGACTTCGAGCCGGTTCGCCCCCTCGGCATGGATGCCGACGCTGTTCCTGTGGAACCGGTTTCCCGCGATGCGGGAGTCCGTGATCTCCTTGAGGAGCAGCCCGAACGCCGCGCCACCCCGATTGTCATCGAAGTCGTTCCCCTCCATCACGACCCCGCGCGTGTACATGACCGCCACGCCGGCGCCGTTCCGGCGGAACGAGTTGCGCAGGTAGCTGCACCCGTCCGAGAACATGAAGTGCAGCCCATAGCGGAGGTTGTCCTGGCTGCGGTTGCCCCGGACTCGGCTGTCCTCCACGAACTCGAAGTAGATCCCGTCCCGGTGGCCCTCCACGCGATTGTCCTCGATCGTCACACGGGCCGAATACCAGAGGTGGATGCCGTTACCCGCGCGGCTCTCCCGGTCTCCGTGGGCGATCAGGACGTTGTTCCGCACGACGCAATCCCCGGCGTTCGCCAGGTAGATTCCGAAGAAGGCGTTTTCGATGCGGTTTCCCTCGATGTGGCAGAACCGGACACGCTCGACGCGCAGCGCTGCGCGATCGTCGACGAAGGTGATCCCGGTGTCCCGCAGCGTCAGACCCAGGACCGAGACCGAGTCCGCCGCCACGACCACGAGGCCCCGGCGTCCCTCGCCGTCCAGGACGGCCCCCTCGCGCCCGAGCAGGGTCAGCGGCCGGTCGATGACGACGGTTTCCTCCCGATAGACGCCCGGCTCCACGACGACCGTGTCGTGGGGGTGTGCTGCCGCCACCGCCGCCGTCACGTTCGTGTAGGGGCCCGCGGCCCCCACGCGGAGCACGTCGGGTCGCTGGGCTGCGGCCACGCCCGGGCGCGCGACGGCCGCAGCTACCACCGCTGCAACGGCGAGGAGCGCCCGTCTCACGTCACCCTCCCCGGGCTCCGGGGGCCTGGGTGCTGCTGTGTCCCCCGTGGGGCGGCTGGCCCTGGGGCCAGCGCTCCGCGACCAGCGCCTTGACCTCTTCCCAATCCACGGGGCGTCCACCGAACGCGTTCACCGCGCCCTCGCGGTCTTCTAGCCTGGCGAACGCCGTCAAGCCGAGTCCCATGGGAGATGCCAGCGTCGGGCTCACGAGGAAGTGCGCTTCCTCTACCGAGACGAGGTCCGCGGGATTCGCGAAGTCCGTCACCCACATGGAGTGGACGCTGTCCGGGTCGTCCATTGCCTGGAGAAATGCCGCCATGCACTCGATGGAGTCGAAGACCCAGGCGCGGCCGGTCCGCGTGAGTAGCTCCGAGGCATGGCCTTCGTCCTCGATGCCCATCAGGCACTGCGCACAAGCCTCGGAGCCGAACGCGATCGGGCGGGGAGTCGGCGCGCCGCATCCAGACAGCATGACCGTCGCGCCCAAAGCCAGCGCCGTCACCGTGGCGGCCCCCGACGTGTCACGGGCGCCGGAGCCGCCGCCGTCCGCGCCCCCCGTGGGGCTGCCTGTTCCCGCCATCCTCCGCCGCTCCGAGATCGCCAAGCCGACCGCGATGGCACCGGCCGCGATGGCGATCCAACCGCCCGACCCCGGCCACGAGTGCGCGGTGAAGTTCAGGATCTGTCGGCGACCGATCAGAGGGGGCTGGTAGCTCATGCCCGGGATCTTGATGATCGCGTGCTCCTGATCGAGGTCGTGCCCGTAGTCGTACTCCCACTTCCAGAAGTCCCCGAGCCCACCGAGGGCCACGACCAGGAAGAGGGTCGCCCACGCGTAGAGGACCTTCCGACGTCCGAGCGCCGCGACCAGGAGTCCGAAGCCGATCAGCACCGCCACGACGACAGGCATGATGCGCATCTCCGGAATGGACTCCGGCTCGATCCGCTTCATGCCGATGTAGTGGTTGAGGTTGTTGATGTTTCGCAGGTCGTGCTGCTTCTCACCGACGATCGTGTTGATTCGGATCACCATGCCCAGGCCCTCGGGGTACTGAGGGGCCTGCAGCCTGATGCGCCATACCGGGAGCACGTAGACCAGGCCCAGTGCCAGGGCGGCAACCAGGACCAGGATCCGGCTTCCCTTCCTCATCATGGCTCGTTCCTCACCGGGTGGGGCGGAGGGGGCGGTGGGACTCGCCCCCTCCGGGGATTCGTCAGGGCTCGGTCAATTGGTTCTCCAGGTGCCTCCCGTGCCCCATCGCAGCGGCGTGCTCGACCCACGTGGCGACACGCGTGCGTATCCCTGCATCTCCTGGTGGAGCGCCGAGCAGAAGTCCGTGCAGTAGAAGGGGTAGATCCCCACCTCACGCGGCACCCATTTCAGCGTCCTGGTCTCACCAGGCATGATGAGCAGCTCGGCGTTCTCCGCGCCCATGGCCGCGAACCCGTGCGGCACATCCCAATCCTGCTCGAGGTTGGTGACGTGGAAGTAGACTTCGTCACCCACGCGGATCCCCTCGATGTTGTCCGGCGTGAAGTGGCTACGAATGGAGGTCATCTGGACGTGGACCTGGTTCCCCTGCCGGGTCACCCGCGTCTCGGCTTCCGACTTCGCCGCGTACGGATGGGTGTTCTCCTCGAGCGCGTAGAACTGGACCTGGTTGTTCTGGATGATCTCCGCGGCGATCCCCTGCGCGTAGTGCGGCTCGCCCTGGGTGGGGAAGTCCAGCAGGAGGCGCATCCGGTCGCCGCTGATGTCGATGAGCTGGGCGGCGTGCGCCAGCTCGGGGCCGGTGGGGAGGTAGCGGTCCTTCGTGATCTTGTTCAGGGCCACCAGGTACTTGCCCCAGGGCTGACGGGAATCGCCACCCGGAATCATCAGATGGCCGACCGAGTAGTAGACCGGGATGCGGTCCACGACCTGCCAGGTGCCGATCTGCCACTTCACGATCTCGCTGGTGATGAAGGCCGTGGTGTACGCGAAGCCGCGACCGTCGAACTCGGTGTGCAGCGGCCCGAGGCCGGCGTTCTCCACCTCACCGGCGATGACCGACTCGTAGCGGATCACGGGTATGCCGTCCACGACCTCCTCGAAGTCCCCGGCCTCGATGGCCGCGATCATCTTCGAGAACGAGTGCACGGGGATCACCGTGGCGAGCTTGCCCCCCGCGGCGATGTACTCACCGGTGGGGTCCACGTCCACGCCGTGTGGGGATTTCGGAGTGGGAAGGAAATACACCAGGTTCTCGCAGTCCGCGGGCTCGATGACGCGGACGGAGGTGAGCTCCTCCGATACCGCGATGTGATTCTCGTCGAAGTGGTTGTGGCGGTACCGCACCTGGGACGTTCCACCGGCCCCGTTCGCGATGCATTCCTCGGCGCGACGGTAGTTCACGGCGGCGACGAAGTCCTTGTCCTTCCTCGACGCGTTGATCTCCAGGAGCGTGTGCTCTTCCTCGGAGTTGTACGAGGTGAAGAACATCCATCCGTCGGAAGGACCCTTGCCCGCGTGCGCCAGGTCGTAGTCGTAGCCGGGCATCAGGATCTGGAACGCGATCTCCATCTCGTCCGGCTGGTTCGCGCGGATGAACGACAGCGTTCCCTTGAAGTTCCCCCGGTAGTCCTCGATGGACATGTCCCGGTTGGGGATCGGCACGCTGAAGCGCGTGGACGCCACGAGGTAGTCCGAGTTGGGCGTGATGAACGGAGAGCCGTGGTTGCCCGCCGAGTTCGGGATCTCGATGATCTCGGTCGTCTCGAAGGTCGTGAGATCGATGCGTGCCACCCGGGGCGTGTTGTTCCCGTTGATGAAGATCCAACGGCCGTCCGGCACGCCGTCGGTCATCGACAGCTCGGGGTGATGCGCGTCGTCCCAGGGCAGGAAGCCGTGGGACGTCTGCAGCATGGCCTTCGTCTCCTCGGAGTATCCCCAGCCGTTCTCCGGATACTGGCTGAAGACCGGCACCGTCTTGAGGAGCCTCCCCGACGGGAGGCCCATCACCGTGAGGTTCCCGCTGAAGCCGCCGGACATGAAGGCGTAGAACTCGTCGTAGGTGCCGGGAGCCACGTAGACCGCCTGGGCGGCGCTGGCCATGTCTCCCGCTCCCACTGCGCCCCCGCCCCCACCCTGGCACGCGTAGGTGCCCGCCGTACCCGCAGCGACGAGCGCGCCGATCAGGTAGAGGCTTCGGTTGGACGTGCGACTCATGATTGCGACTCCTCCTTAGTGATTGGGATCGGGGCGCCGTCAGCGGTCGCCGCCGGTTCCGTTGGATGTGGACGACGCACCGGTCTGGACGGACCGGAGGTACTCGAGGATCGCCCGCGCTTCGTCGTGATCCGTCACCTGGACGGGCATTGGCGTGTAGTACTGCGCCAACAGTTCCTTCACGACCGGGTGCCGCTGGACCATCTCGTTGGAGTTGAGGATCTGATTCATCACGAACTCGGGCCGTCGCCTCGACAGGACCTGGCCCAGTTCGGGGCCCACGTAACGCTCCTCGATCTTGTGGCAAGCGGAGCACTTGGTCGTGAAGGCGGCTTCACCCGATTCCGCCAGGGCGAGATCGATGGGGCCGAGCTCCAGGTCGCGGATGGGCCCGATCCCCTGTTCCATCTCCACGTCGGTCAGCTCGGCCGCGCTCGAGGGGGCGGCGGCGCTGGGCGCGGCCGCGGTGCTCTGGGCAGGAGGCGCGTCGCCGCCACACGCGGCGAGCGCCGCCAGCGCGCTGAGCAGGAGGGTCACGGGGGCGGTCGAGCGGTTCATCGATCGTTCTCCGTCGGTTGGTTTGAGTGTCCCGGGCGGTCGGCCTCTTCGGGTGTCCCCGCCAGCAGATCGGCCAGGGTCGTGCGCGCCAGGCTCGCCAAGGCGGCGGCGTTCCACTGGAGGCGACGCGTGTGCGCGACGCAGGGGTTGGACAGGTCGCACAGACCCCCCATCAGGCACACACGCGGCGTCTTCAGCTCCTGGAAAGGCGCGACCGCGGTCGCGACGGTCAGCCGGGCCGGATCGGGAACCAGACGGTAGCCGCCGCGGGCCCCCCTCGTCGCCTCGAGGATCCCCTCTCTCGAGAGCCGTTGAAGGATCTTCGCGAGGTAGTTGGCGGGAATCCCGAGCTCCCGGGCCATGTGGCCTGCGGGCACCGGTCCGTTCCGTCCCTTCGCGGCGAGATGAAGGAGGGCTTGCAGGGCGTAGAGTCCCGTCTGAGAGAGCATGTTCGTTCCGTGTGGCGATTAAATCGGATAATAATGTCCGAAAAAGGCGGGTCTGTCGGTGGATCCACCTCTTCGTTTGTCGGGAGATCCCCTACGGCCCGGGCAGCAGGGGGCGAGGGGGGGAGGTTACCCACCGGGCAAGGGGCCGACCCATGCGCGGGGCGACCGTACTAGCGAACCAGGCCGATCGCTCCGTTGCCCCTACCTCGCACCGCCACATACTCGCGCTGCCCCTCGCGCAGCGAATACGCATGCTCGATCTCGAAGGGGCGGAGCAGGCGCTCGAGCTGGGCGGGGAGAAGGTGTCCGTACGAAGGGAGCGGCGGACCGACGACCCGCTGTCGCACATGCTCCAGGTCGAGGAGCGCGAAGCTCAGCATCGGGATCGTCGGCCCTCCCGACTGATTGACCACGATGTAGAGGCGCGCGCCCGGCGCGGTCAGCTCGGCGAGACGGCGAATCAGGCCGGGGCGCGCCTCCGGGCCCACACGGTCGAGGATGTCCCAGGCGAGGACGAGGTCGTAGGGGCGCTCTGGGTCCGCCGGCAGGGCCTCGACGGCCTCTGCCCAACCCTCTCCCACGGGCGGCCTGGGGAGCAGCCCCGCGAAGCGCACCCGACGCGAGTACTGGCCGAAGAGGTGCAAGTGAGTCGTCGCGGCGTGACCAAGGTCGAGAAGCGCGAGGTCAGTTCCCGGCCGGACCCCGTGGAACAACGCCGCGATCCCGGGAGCCGCGCGGTCCACCGGAGGCGGATGGGCGTGCCAACGAGGCGCGTTGTCGTCGGACCGCGGACGGCCGCGCAGAAGTCGATCGAGCCAACCCACCTAGCGAATAGATCGGAGCGGGGAGCAGGAAGTGCTCCCTTCGATCGCTTCCCTATGCACCGGCCCTTCGCACCGCCTCTGCCGGTGGCGCCGGGACCGTGGTCGTGCGGATCTCCTTCTGCGCCTTCAACGAGCTCGCGGTGGTCGAGGCACGCTCGTCCGCACCCATGTCGACCAGGCCCCTGAAGCTCGCCCCGTCCTCCAGGACCACGCGGGGCGCACGGATGTCCCCATGGACCCGCGCCGAGCTGCGCAGGACGATCTGCTCCTGGGCGGTAAGGTCGCCTTCCACCGAGCCCTCTACGGTCACGACCCGCGCCGAGATGTTGGCCTTCACGCGCCCGTCACTCCCCACGGTGACGCTGTACTGGCCCAGATCCACCGACCCATCCACCTGTCCCTGGATCAGAAGGTCTTCGTCACCGCTCACCTCGCCGCGCACGCTGATGGAGCGCCCGATGGTAGCCCGATCGCCTCTTTGCGGCACCTTCCGCCCCGCTGCTTCGGGGAAATGGCTACTCTCGACCGAGGGCTCGGGTCCGGCTTCGTCCTTCTTCCACATTGCGTTCCTCCGGGAGTGATCCGCTCGATGTACGCTCCAAGGCGCATCCCGTTCCACGCTGCAACAAACTTGCCATCGGGCATCGCCCCCTTTCCCTACCGCACGATGCCACCAATACTGCCCGGGCCACTGGAGCCACCGTTACGAGAGAGATGGTCGCATCCACCCTGTCGGCCCCGAGGGATGCCGCCGGCGTCGGTCGTGGGCGCATTCTGGGCATCACGATCGCGGTGACGGCCGTGCTGGCGGCCGGGGCGTTCGCCGTCGATCGCTGGTACTCGGAGACGGTACGTACCGAAGCCGAGAGCCGGTTGGACGCGCGCCTGGAGGGGCACGCCTCGGCGCTCGAGATGTCCCTCGCCCGGCGAGCGGCCCTGCTCGACGGCTTGACCGCGTGGATGGAGGAGCGGGCGGACGCACCCTCGGACGCCTTCGATCGGGTCGCAGCCTCCCTTCATCGGGTGGACCCCGGCGTGCGGGCCCTCCAGCGCGTGGTGGGCGGACGGATCGTGGATTCCTACCCCCTGGAGGGCAACGAGGGCGTGCTCGGACTCGACGTCCTGCACCACCCCGATCCCCAGGTGGCTTCCGCCTTGGCTCGCGCGCTGGACACGGGCTCGATGACGGTCAACGGGCCCGTGGAGCTGGTCCAGGGCGGCGTGGGAATCATCCTGCGTCGCTCCACGGGTGAGCCCGGTGATCGCGATGCGCCCGCCGCTGCGCTGGTCGTGGACGTGGCCACGCTCATCGAGGAATCGGGGATCGCCTCGCTCATGACGTCGCTCGACGTGGCTTTGGTGGCCGACGACGGGGATCTCGTCTATGGGGAGTCCCTCCCCGCCGCGGCCGACCCCCTGCGGGTTCCCGTCGAGCACCCCGAGGGACGCTGGTCCCTGGTCGCGGCGCCCGCGGGTGGGTGGGGCGCATTCGTCGCGCGGGACCTCCGCTCGGAGCGCCTGGTGATGGCTACCTTCGTCCTGCTGGCGGCCTGGCTCACCTGGCTCGTGGTGGGACGGGACACGCGTCTCGCCGCGGCCGTGACGGCGCGTACCGCCGAGATCACCGCCGCCAACGAGCAGCTTCGGGACTCGGCTGCCGCCCTCGCCGCCCGTGAGGAGCTCCTGCAGGCGGCGCTTACGGCCGGACGGGTCGCCACCTGGTCCTGGGACCTCCGAACGGACCGTATCTGGCGCTGGGGCCCGGACGGGTCGGCCGACGGCGGTGGGCCGGAGCTGCCCGGTGACATCCCGGGCCTGGTGGCTCGGGTACACCCCGACGAGCGCGAGCGCGTGGCCGCGGCACTGGAGGAAGCTCGCCGGACGGGCGAGCTGGGAATCGAGTACCGTGTCGACGTCGGTCACGGGAGCTACGCGTGGATGCGCACCGAGGGTCGATGCAGCGAGCGGGATGCCGGCGGACCGGCCCACGTCGTCGGCGCCGTCGTGGACATCACCCGCATCAAGGAGCTGGAGGAGGTGGTGTTCCACAGGGGGCGCCTGGAGCTGATCGGACGACTCGCGGGAGGCGTCGTCCACGACCTGAACAACGCCCTGGCGGTGGTGAGGGCCGAGCTGGAGATGGCGCTCGAGGACGAGTCCAGCTTCCCCCTCCCCACCGCCGCGCGGGAGTCGCTGGCCGCCTCTCAGTATGCGTCCCTGCTGATCGGTCAGCTCCTGACCTTCGCACGCAGGGACCGCGTGACTCCTTCGAGCTTCGAATGGGACGGCATGTGCGCGGAGGTGACGACGTTCCTCACGCGGCTCCTGGGGCGGACGATCGACCTCGAGCTCGAGCTCGATGCCGGGGGCGCGCGGGTGCACATGGATCGGGCCCAGGCCATGCAGATCCTGACGAATCTCGCAGTCAATGCGCGTGATGCCATGAACGGTGTCGGGACCCTCACCGTGGCCACGCGGCGCGTGACCGATGGACGTCGGATCGCACCGGAGGCTCGATCCGGTCCGGCCGTGGTCCTCGAGGTCCACGATACCGGCAGCGGGATTCCCCGGGATGCCCGACCGCACGTGTTCGAGGCCTTCTTTACGACGAAGGGCGAGGGCCGCGGCACGGGCCTCGGGCTCTCGACGACGCAGATGATCGCTCGCGAGAGTGGTGGCGACATCACGTTCCGCACGTCCTCGGAGGGGACGACGTTCCAGGTCGTCATCCCGACCGAGAACGGAGCCTGACTTCCCGCGGCTTACGCCTGGACGCGTTCCAGGCGCACGATGCCCGACATGCGGCGTCCCTCCTCCCTGCGGGCCTCCGACTGGAGGCGTCCGATGAGGCGCCACAGCCATGCCATCGGCATGTCACGCCCCAGCCTGTGGGCTTCCTCCCACTGCGAGCGGTACTCGGCCTCCCGCCATCCCAGGGGCTCGAAGAAGTCGGTTCCCGCGGCGGGCGCGAACTGGAAGCTCGCATTGCCCCTGTTCGCGTGCCGGCCCCACGATCGCTGCATCCACCCCAGCAGACGCGGGCTCACCAGGTCGGTCAGCCACGAAACGATGGAATGCGTGGCATGCAGGTCGCGTCCGAGCGCCGCCACGTCCGCATCGGTCAGGTAGATGAGGAGCCCCTCGCTGACCGCCACGGCCCGAGCACTCCCTTCCGTGGCCTCGGCCAGCGCGCGGCGCCGTTGATCCTGGTCCGTGAGGTCGGCGCGGAGCGCGTGGTATTCGCAGCGTGTCGGCTCCCCGCCGAGCTCGGCCAGCTTGTAGTCGAGAATGCCCGGAAGATCCACGTCGACCCAACGCAGGGCCGGCGGGAGTGCCAACCTCCAGGGGCGCGCGTCGAGCCCGGCGGCGAGGTTCACGACGGTGTCCGCACCCTGTTCGATGCCGTCGAGCAGCAGCTCGTCGAAGACTGCGGTCCGTACGATCAGAGCCCAGGCCGTGGCCTTCCCGCGCGGGATCGAGCGCACGATCTCCAGCCCCTTCGCTCCGGCGAGCCCCCGGGCGTACGGGTCGCGGAACAGCGCATCGGGGCGCTCGCTCTCCATGGCGCGATAGACGGCGACCCAGCGGGCCGTGTCGGAGACATGCTCGATGGTCATGCGGCCTCCGGTGGGTGGCGCGGCCGGAAGACGCCCGGGGTCACGGCCACGGCCGTCCCGGCCTGCGGGACAACCATCAGGTCGGTGTCGCCGGCGTCCGGCGCAAGTCCCCGTCCGCCGGACCACCCAGGCTTGATCCCTCCCCGACAGTCCTCACTGTGTCCCCATGCACACACCATCAACGTGAGGATCCAATGACCCTCGACCCGACCCTTCCGGACTTCGTCTCGGAGCGCCGGCGGCTCTCGCGCGCGACCATGAAGGGGATCGGCATGCCGGTCGCCGGGCTGCTCTACTGGATCGCCGTGGCCGTTCTGTTGCGCACGCTCCCGATGAAGACCGCGCTCCTGTGGTGCTTCATCATGACGGGGCCGGTCTTCCCTCTGGGCTACGCGATCACGCGAGCCTTCGGAGGCGACCTGTTCGCGAAGAGCACGACGCTGACACCGATCGGCATCCAACTCGCTGCGCTGCAGCTCTTCTACTGGCCGATCGTCGTCGTGGTGTACCGCTTCACGCCCGAGTGGACTCCCTTCACGCTGGCGGTGCTCTTCGGCTCCCACTTCCTGCCGTACGGATGGATGTACGAGAGCCGTGCCTACCCGTTCCTCACCGTCTCCCTGGGCGTGGTGCTCAGCGCCGGTGCGATCATCACCGGGAGCGCGATGTACCTGGTCGTGCCGATCGTCGCAGCGGCGTGCTACCTGGTCGCGGCCGTGATGCTCGCCATGGAGGTCACGGTGCTCCGCCGAGCGGGCTAGCGGCGAGTCGCCTTCGGGGTAGGCCGGCCCTGCTTGAACAGGAAGAGGAGCGGGAGCGACGCGAGGAGCAGCGCGCCGCTGAGCAGATAGATCTTTTCGAACGCCAGCACATTGGCCTGCAGCATGATGCGGCCGTCCAATGCGCGCAGCGCAGCCGCCTTGGCACTGGTCGCGTCCATTCCCCTCGCCATCATCCCGCTCGTGATCGCGGCCAGGCGCGACTGCGCGACGGGCGAATAGACGGAGACGGAGGAGGCCAGGATATCGTGCTCCTGGCCCACGAAGCGCGTGAGCAGCGACGCCATGGCCGCGATGCTGAAGGATCCTCCCAGCTGTCGGAAGAAGTTGTTCAGCCCGGTGGCCTGGGCCAGGTCCCGAGGTTCGATCTGGAGCAACGTGAGGTTGGTCAGGGGCACGAAGATCAGACCCAGGCCGAAGCCCCTCCAGATAAGCGGCCAGAACAGGTCACGGGTGCCGGTGAGCGCCGTGATCGTCGAGAGCTGCCACATGCCGAGGCCGAACATGGCCGACCCGATCATGATGAGGAGTCGGTTGTCGACCGTCGCGCTCAGCCGGCCGACGACGCCCATCGAGATCGCCGACGCGATGGCACCCGGCAAGATGATCAGCCCCGTCTGCCAGGCGGTCATCCTGAGCATCCCCTGCAGGAAGATGGGCAGGATGAACACGGACCCGAAAAGGCCGGCGCCGAGCACGATCCCCATCAGGGAGCCGGCGCTGAACTGGGGTTGGGCCAGCAGCCTGAGGTTCACCGCCGGCTCGTGCACGCGGAGCTCGTGGACCACGAGCAGGACCGCCGAGACGAGGGAGACCGCGGCGAGGCCCAGGACGAGGCTCGAGTCGAACCAGTCGAGCCGCTCGCCCCGCTCGAGCATGAGCTGGACCGAGCCCACCGCGACGGCCAGGAGCCCGATCCCGACCCCGTCGATGCGGCGCGTGCGCTGATGCTCGGGGTTGTCGTGGACGTACGCGCCGATCATCGCGACGGCCAGCGCTCCGACGGGAATGTTGATGAAGAAGATCCAGGGCCACGAATAGTTGTCCGTCAGCCAGCCACCCAGCGTCGGTCCCAGGGTGGGACCCACCATCACGCCCATGCCGAAGAACGCCATCCCGGTCCCCACCTCTTCACGGGGGAACGACTCCCACAGGATGGCCTGGGACGTTGCGATCAGCGCTCCCCCGCCGACCCCCTGGACGATCCGCCAGACCACGAGCTCCGTCAGCGACCCCGACGCCCCGCACAAGAAGGAGGCCACCGTGAACAGGATGATCGAGCCCAGGAGATAGCGCTTCCGCCCGAAGAAGCCCGAGAACCAGCCGGTGAGGGGAATGATGATCGCCGCCGCGATGATGTAG
Organism: Gemmatimonadota bacterium; assembly: GCA_003248075.1. Lineage (GTDB taxonomy): Bacteria > Gemmatimonadota > Gemmatimonadetes > Longimicrobiales > Gaopeijiaceae > SZUA-318. Next base: position 35,792 of record QJYK01000088.1, read on the forward strand.
CCGGTCGAGACCCATGAGATCTCTTCGACGGTGGCACCGAGGTTTCCCATCATGTGGGGGATGGCCACGTTCACGATGGAGGTGTCGATCACCTGCATCATGGAGGCCAGGGACACGGCCGCCGCGATGATGTAGCGATGGCGGTAGACCCGCTCCTGGGGGGTTTCGTCGCGGTGGACGCTCACGGATCGAGCCCGGACCGTCAGCGGACCTCGATGTGACTGACCACCGACATGCCGGGGCGCAGCGGACGGTCCGGGCCACACCCTTCCGTGACTGCGATGCGGACCGGGATTCGCTGCACGACCTTCGTGAAGTTGCCCGTCGCGTTGTCGGGTGGAATCAGGGCGAAGCGCGCCCCCGTCGCCGGGCTCAGGCTCTCCACGGCGCCCCGCGCGTCGCATCCCGGGTAGGCGTCGACGTCCAGGGCCACGCGTTGCCCCACGCGGACCTCGGCCGTCTCGGTCTCCTTCAGGTTGGCCGTGATCCAGAGCGCGGAGTCGGCGACGACCGCCGCCAGCGGCTGACCCGGCTGCACGAGTTGACCGACCTCGACCTGGGCGCGCGTCACCACACCCGAAACCGGCGCATCGACGCGAGCCCAGCGCAGGTCGAGCCTCACGCGCTCGACCGCGGCCCGCGCTTTCGCCAGTCGGGCGGTGGCGGCGCGGCTGGACGCCTCGGACGAGCGCTCGGCCGCGCGCGCACCGGCGATGTCCCTCTCCAGCGCGGCTACCTCCGCCTCGGCGGCCTCGGCAGACGCCTGGGCCGCATCGAGCTGCTGCGTCGAGGCGATCTCCTTCGCGGCCAGCTCGGTGATCCGACCGTGATCCTTTACCGCTCGATCGCGCTGCGCCCGCGCCGACACGAGGCGGGCCTCGAGGGCCTCTCGGCGCGCATGCGATGCGGCCGTTTCGGCGTCGGCGAGTCCCGTCACACCCTCGCCGCCCGCGGCGGCCAATGCCGCGGCCAGGTCGGCCTCGGCCTCGGCCAGGCGAACCCGGAGCTCGGCGTCGTCGATGACGACCACCGGATCCCCGCGCTCGACCGCCTCGTTGTCCACCACCCTCACCTCGCTGACGTAACCGCCGACCTTCGCCAGAACCGGGACGACGTGTCCGTCCACTTGGGCATTGTCCGTGGACACGTGCCTGCGGGCGTATTGGAAGCGCCGGACTCCCCAGACCGCAGCCGCCGCCATCGCGAGCGCCAGCAGCGACAGGAGCAGAGCTCGCCGCGCACGGCTACGCGGGCTCGGAGCCCACGACGTTTCGCCTCCTCCGGGCGATACCTCACTCACGAAGACCTCCAGGCTTGGGGAGCCACACGCGGCCCCATCTTCTGGCGGGCGTCACGGCAGGTCCGTGACCGTGCCCAGGGCGGCGGCCAGCGCCAGCTCCGACGCCTTGAGCGTCGACAGCGCGTCCACGCGCGCCGTCCGAGCATCCACGAGGCGGAGGGCGGCGCGAACCACCTCGCCGGTCCCGGCCACACCGGCTCGGACGCGCTCCTCCTCCTGGGCGACTTCGAGGCTCGCCAGGCGCAGGCTCTCGTCCGCCGCATCCAGTTGCTCACGGGCGGCCTCGCGGCGGAGCAGGGCCCGACGCACCTCGAATCGGATCTGCTCCCGGAGGTCCTCGGCGCGCAGCTCCAGCTGGCGTACGCGCGCCTGGTCTTCCCGGACCTCGGCGGACCGCTGGAATCCGTCGAAGAGCGGCACGCTCACGCGGAACGTCCACGCATACGTGTTCAGCACGTGTCCGAAGCCACGCCCGTAGTAGCCGTCGTCCAAAACAGCGCTGAGCCGGGGCAGGCGGCCCGCCCTGTCCGCCGACACCGCCTCCTCCGCGGCGACCCGGTACGCCTCCACGGCGCGAAGGTCCCGACGCGACGCGAGCGCACCGGCGAGCGCATCCTCGCCCTGCGACGCTGCCCCGGCGACGACGCCTTCCAGGTCGTCGACGAGCTGCAGCTCGTCCTCTTCCGAAAGGCGCAGCTCCCGGCGAAGCGCGAGCTCGGCGGTCTCGGCGCCGTACCGGGCCCCGACGAGCTGTGCCCTCACCGACGCGACCTGGGCCTGGGCCCGGGTCACGTCGAGCTGGATGGCTACGCCGGCCTCCAGCTGTCCCCGCGCCACCTGGAGCAGCTCCTTCGCCAGACCCAGGTCCTGCTCCCTGGCGTCCAGGACCGCCCGCGCACGCAGCACCGCCAGATAGCTCACTCCCGCCGAGGTCGCCGCCCTTTCCTGCATCGCCAGCACCTCGCCCGCCGCCGCGTCGACGTCGGCCGTCGCGCTGCGGCGGCGTCCCCAGGCGAGCAGGTCGACGATGGGGACCTCCGCGCGAAGCCGCAGATCGGCGGATTTCACGGGGCCGACCACCTCCCCCTCCGGATCGAAGAACGGCTCCTGACCCGGGATCGTCGGGAAATCCAGTCCGAAGGACGCGGTGTTGAAGGTGCGGGCGCCGCGCACGAGGTCCGCCCCGAGATCGGGGAAGAGCGCAGCGGTTCGTTGCCTGAGACGCGCCTCCGCTCCGAGGACACGGCTGCGCGCCTCCTCGACGGACGAGTTGCGCTCGGCTGCGAGTCGCGCCGCATCACCCAGCGTCAGTCGGTAGGGGCCACCGCCCTGTGCCAGTCCGGCTCGCGGCAGGAAGACCAGCAGCGCAAGCGCGACGCTCACCCGCGCCACCGACCACTGCGTCCCGATCATCGCGACCCTCCAGTGGTGAACCCGCCGGCCGCACCCAGGGCATGGAAGACGAACTCGCTCACCTCCTGCACGAGGGTGTCGTCGCTCCGCCCGCGGATCGGTGCGTAGAAGTCCCTGCGGTTCGCCCACAGGGCGTGCTGAAGGAGAAGCCCGACCACCATGCGCGCCGCGACCAGCGGATCTACCTGGCGGAAGGCGCCCCCCTGCATGCCATCCGTGACGATCGCCGCGATCAGGCCGGTGACCTTGCCCGAGATCTCCGCAGCGTAGAAGCGGGCGAGCTCGGGAAACTGCTGCAGCTCGGCATGGATGAGCCGATGCAGCTTGTCGAAGCCGGGGCGGCGCAGGTCGGACCAAAGCGCCGTGATGAATCGGGCGAGGCGCTCGCGAGGCTCGCCGGGGGGCGCGGCGGACGACAGGCTAGCCAGCAGGCTCCCCACCCGGGTCCGGATGGCCTCTCGAAAGAGCTCCTCCTTGCCGCTGAAATAGAGGTAGAGCGTGCCCTTCGAGACACCTGCCCTGTAAGCGATGTCCTCCACCCGCGCCCCGGCGAGCCCCTGCTCCTGGAAAACCTCCAGAGCCGCGTCGAGGATCTCTGCAGGGCGCTCGGTCGGGCGTCGTCGCCAGCGGGGTGGAGAGGCTTCGGGCAGGGACACGGGCGGCACCGAACAGCGGGACAATTAATGACTGACCGGACAGTAAGTTAATCCGCTGCGGCCGACCCGCCAGTCCCTTCCGGGTCGGTCCGGGTACGTCCGAGCCTGGCCACCGGATCGCGGACCGGCACGCGGGTTGCCTATGTCCCCTGGGTCGCGGGGCGCGAGATCGCACGCGGCGAAAGACCACGGATCGCTCGGAGGATGGGGTGATGGAGACCCGGAAGCGCCCAGTTGCCGAGGCTCTTTGCCTCTTGCTGCTACTCGCCGCGGCGGGCTGCGGAGACGACGGCCTGAAGCCCGACGGACCCGCGCCGTCCCTTCTGTCCGTCAGCCCCGCCGTCGGGACCGTAGGAACAGAATTGCGCCTCGGCGGCAACGATTTCCGGCCGGGCGCCTCCGTGCTGGTCGGGGGGACCCCTTCGGGCACGGTGGACGTGGTGGGTTCCACGGAAACGTTCGCGCTCGTCCCGGAAGGGGTGGTGGAGGGGACCACCTACGACGTGGAGATCCGCAACTCCGACGGGACCAGCTTCAAGATGCCGGCGGCGTTCACTGCGGTCGCTCCGCACCTCTCCTTCGTGAACAGCGCCACGAAGCCCTCCGGCAACACCGGCAGCACCGTGATCGTCGAGGGGGACGCCTTCGGTGACGTGCGCGGCGACGGCCAGATCCTCTTCTCGGACGGCGTGGGCGGAACGATCGCCGCGACCATCGCCGCCGCGGAGGACTGGACGAACACGTTCATCGTCACGACGGTGCCCAGCGGGGCCCAGACCGGGCCGATCACGGTTTCGACCGCCACCGGGACCAGCGAGAGCCTCCCGTTCACGGTGACCCAGAACGCCGTGTTCAGTCCGTCCGCGATCCACTGGACCGAAACCTCGGCCATGCCCGGGGGCGTGAGCGGACATGCCGCGTTGTACGTGCCGGTCGAGGACCCCACCGGGGTCACGGTGCAACGGGTGTACGTGGTCGGCGGCGTCGGCCAGGGAGGAGCCGTGTCCGGCGACGTCCTGCAGGCCGAGATCCTCGCCTCGGGGGGCGTCGATACCTGGGAGAGCCTGACCGGCCTGTCCGCTCCACGAGCCTTCGCCGAGGCGGTCGCCGCGACCCCGTTCAACTCGAAGGTCCCCGGAGCGGGACGGCTGTTCGTCATCGGCGGCGTGGACGGGACGGGGGCACCCACCACCACGGTGTCCGTGTTGGTGCTCGATTCGCTGGGTGCCGTGACCACGGTGACGTCGGCCACTCCCCTACCCGTAGCCCTCCGCTCTGCGGGCGCTGTCGTGTTCCGGAGCCAGGTGTACGTGGCTGGCGGCGCGACCACCGACGACCAACCGGTCGCCACGGTGTACCGGGCGGCGATCGACACCCTGGGCGCGCTAGGCCCGTGGGTGGAGCTCCCGAGCCTGCCCTCCGCTCGCGCCACGCACGGCTTCCAGGTGTTCGGTGGCGTGCTCTACGCCGTGGGCGGCGACTCGAGCCCGGTCGCCCCCGGGGACCCGGCCACCAACCAGCAGGGGCGCCTGGATCAGGTCGCGTTCGCGAAGATCAACCTACGCACCGGAGACCTCGCGGGCCCGTGGACCGTCAACGGCGCGAGCCTGGGCAAGGTGCGTGCGAAGCACTCGGCCCTGGCGGCGGGAGGCAACATGTTCGTGTCCGCGGGCCTGTACTCGGCCGCCCAGCAAGGGTCGAGCGAGAACACCTACGCACAGATCAACGCCGACGGAACCGTGGGATCCTTCGGCGGAGCCACCGGCTCGAACACGCTCCTCTCGGCCGGAGCCGGCAACCTCTTCAACCACGCGGCGATCGCCTACATCGACGCGGACGGAGTCGCGCACGTGATGGTTCTCGGCGGCGAGAGCGTCAACGCTCCCGGCACCCGATCGGGCAAGGTGTTCTACTACTGACCCAGCCGCGCCCGGGCGAGCCCTCAGGGGGAGCTCTGCACGAGTAGGGCTTCCTAACGTCAATCCGACCGGAGCGCGCGCATCGGGTCGATCCGGGTCGCCCGACGCGCCGGCATCCAGGAGGCCAGCAGGCCGACCGCGAGGAGTCCGGCGGACGCGCCGACGAACGCGGCAGGGTCGAGAGGCTCCACGCCGAACAGCAGGCTCTCGAGGAACGGCGTCAGCCACCAGGCCCCGAGCAACCCGAGCAGGACCCCGCCCGCGGTCACCGACATGCCCTGGCGCACGATCAACGTCAACAGGGATCGGCTGTCCGCGCCGAGCGATGCGCGCAGTCCGATCTCACGGGTGCGGCGCGCCACGCTGAACGCGAGGACCCCGTACAGGCCGGCCCCCACGAGCAAGAGGGCGACCGCAGCGAAGACCGTGAGGAGCAACGACACCACACGTGGACGGGCGGTCACGTGCGCGAGCCGGTCCTCGAGCATCCTGGGATCGGTGAGCGCGACGTTGGGGTTCAGGGAGGACAGCGCGGCGCGGATGGGCCGAACCGCGCCGAGCGGGTCCCCCCCGACTCGGACGAGGAGGCCCGACGCGAGCTGCGGAGCCTGGCGCACGGCCAGGAATCCCTGAAGCTCCGCAGGCCCGCCGGGGCGCATGTACTCCAGGTCGTCCACCACACCGACCACCCTGGTTCCCCCCATGTAGCCCGGCCACGGCAGCTGGATGGTTCGGCCCAGGGGGCTGCCATCCGGGAAGAGCGCGCTCGCCGCGGAGCGGTTCAGGACCACGACGCGTTCCGTCTCCTGGCCGTCCGTGGCGGCGATCGTGCGTCCCTCCGACAGGCGTGCGCCCAATAGCTCGAGGTATCCCTCGGACGCGGGCTGCAGGCGGATCCAGGTGTGCATCTCGGGGGTGAGATCGGGCCGTCCCTCCGATCCCATCACGATCGTGCGGTAGGTCGGCCCCTCCATCGGGACCTCCCCCAACGCCGCATCCGCCACCCCGGGGAGGGATCGAACCGCCTCGAGGAAGCTCGGATGGAATACGACCGGATCCACACCGGCCTCACGGTCCGCCGCGGTGAGCGTGTACGTCGCCGTCAGCAAGCCCGCGGGCTCGAAGCCGAGATCCACCGCCTGCAGACGGTCGACGCTCCGCAGGGTGAGCGCGGCCCCGGTGAGCAGCACCACGGCCAGCCCTACCTGAACGACGACCAATCCACCGCGGAGGGGGTCGTGTCGCCCGCCCCGTCGGCGACCCACCGATCCACCGCCTGCGCGGAGCGTCGAGCCGGGGTCGGTGCGGGCTGCCTGCCACGCCGGCGCGATTCCGCACAGCACGCCTACCGAGACGGTGAGCAGGAGCGCGAAGCCGAGAACGCTCCAGTCCAGGGAGAGCTCCCCCGGGTCGAGATACTGCAGGCTGCGTCCCCCCTGGGTGCCGACCGCGTCCGTCAGCCATCCACCCAGCACGCCCATGCCGACCCGTGCGAGGAGCACGCCGGTCGCACCCCCGATCGCCGCCAGGGTGAGGGACTCGGCCAGGAGTTGCCCGAGCAACCTGCCACGTCCGGCACCCAGCGAAGCACGCACCGCGGCCTCCACCCGTCGACCCGCCCCCCTCGCCAGCATCAGCGCGGCGAGGTTGGCGGTCGCGGCGAGGAGCATCAGGGACACGGCGCCGAACAGAGCGAGCATGGACGTGCGCGCCAGCGGATTGACCCGGGCCTCCAGGAACGGGACCACATCGGCTCCAGCGCGCAGCCGGGACGCCCCTGGAGGGGGTGGAAAGCGCTCCAGGATCGTGGCGCCGAAGCGCTGCGCTTCGGCGCGGGCCACCTCCAGCTCGACGCCCGGCATCAAGCGACCGACCACGTGGAAATACTGTTTCCACGGGTCTTCGAGCGCCTGGTCGTCCTCGAGGGCCCGCAGGGAGGACGCAGGCACCCAGACGTCGACGCCCCCCGTGAGACCTCCGAAGCCCGCCGGAAGCACTCCCAGGATCCGGAAGTCGACCCGATCGAGGGTGATCGAGCTCCCGATCGCCTCGAGGGCACCGCCGAGCCGGTCGTGCCAGAACGCCTCGCCGATCACGGCGACCCTCGTTGGGGCGCCCTGGTCCTCTTCTTCCGAGGAGAAGACGCGCCCGAGGGACGCTTGGACTCCCAAGAGGGAGAAGTACGCCGGGGAGACCACTTCCACAGACACGATCGCCGCGTCGCCGAGGTCGGTGAGCGTGAGGGTGCGATCGCCGTAGGCGGCCGGCTGCACGACCGCGCGCGATTCGGCCCGGTAGGCCTCGAATCGGGCGTACGACCACATGCTGGGCTGCAGCTCGCTCTCCGGCATCGCGAAGAGGTTGTCCACGACCACGATCCGTTCCGGATCGGGGTACGGCGGCGCCGAAAGCACCGCCTCTTCGAGCAAGGAATAGAGTGCGGTGCTTCCTCCGATGCCCAGCGTCAGGAGCGTGATCGCCGCCAGCGTGAAGCCGGGGCTACGCGCGAGTCCCCGAAGCGTGAGCCGCAGATCACTCACAAAAGTCTCCATCGTCCACCCCTCCATCCGCTCCCAGGTTGCGTGCCAGATCGCCCCTGTCAGGAAGGCCGCGAGCCTCACCGGTCGGTCGCCGCGGGTCCTGAGCTGCCAGAGCTCGCCCTCCCATTCCATCCCCCAGGCCCGGCGGCGGCCTTCCGGGACCAACCCCGCGACCCGCCCGAGCATCCAGCGCGCCAGTCGTGTGGCCCGATCGCCAGGCCAGACGGGACCGGAGCCGGCGCTCATGGTCCGTCCCCGCTCACGCCGAGGCGCCGGGCGCGGGCGGGCCGAACAGGCCCCGCGCCAGCTCCCCATAATGCACGAGCGCCTCGTCGAGCGCGCGATCCCCTGCACCGGTCAACTCGTAGTAGCGACGCCTCGGGCGGCGCTCCTCCTCGGCCAGGTCCGCTTCCTCCCAGCGACCCCGGACGAGGTCGCGCGACTCGAGGCGCCGCAGCGCCGTGTACACGGTGCCGGGATGGAGGTCCGTTCGCTGCGTGATGTCCAGCCCGTAGCGGGCCCCCCGGCGCAGGGTGGCCAGGATCACGGTGGTCGTCATTCCGAGCGGTCGGCTCATGGACGGTCGATTCGTGTGCGCGGGTGACTATGTAGTAGTGAGTACTACTAATCGCTCACACCCTGGACCGCAAGCCCGGCGAGCGGGAGCGCGGGCGTTGCCTCCTCGGAGCCTTGCCGTCATCCTCTCAGGTGTCCGTTTCGCCGTCAGCCCCACGGGAGCCACCCAGCGAATGAAGCCCTCCGTTGTCGCCTTATCGATGCTCCTGGCCGCTTCCGCCGGCACCGTGAGGGCGGACGCCCAGATCCGTGGAAGCGAGCGCTCCTCCCTCACGCAGACGATCGACGGCACCGATCTCCGGATCGAGTACTACCGCCCCCGTATGCGCGGGCGGGAGAAGGCGTTCGGCGACGGCGGCATCGTATGGGAGCACGTCTGGACACCCGGGGCCAATTGGGCGACCAAGTTCTCCTTCCAGAAGCCCGTCACGTTCGCGGGCACCGCCGTGCCGGCGGGTACCTACTCGATCTGGTTCCAGACCGACGAGCACTTCGTCCCCGTCGAGCTCTTCTTCGAGCCGGATACGCTGATCTTCCACCTGGCGGGACCGGCGCGCGCGGAGGATCAGATCCGCATCCCGCTCACCGTCGAGGAGGCACCCTTCAGGGAGGTCCTGACCTGGGACTTCGAGGACATCCGCAGCGATGGAGGCACCCTGACGATGCGATGGGGCACCAGCCGCGTCGCCATCGACGTCGAGGTCGAGCCGAGCATGAGGCTCACGACCACGCCGGAGGAGGCCGCCCCCGCGCTCGGGATCTACCAGGCGACCATGATGGGTCCTGGCGGTTCGGCGGGTCCCCCGTTCACGATCACGGTCCGCCGAACGGACGACGGGATCCTGCACGCGGACTGGGAGGAGGTGGCCGAGGGGCCGGATGGCATGGGCGCCTTCCTGAACGCCCTCGACATGTGGCTGCTCCCGGGAGGGGCAGAGGGCTGGTTCGTGCCAGCGGAGGCGTACGACGGTGAGCTCTGGGAGACCTGGGCGGGGTCGTTCTTCGAGTTCGAGGTGACGGGCGGAGCGAGCCCCTCGTTCGTCCTGCGGGACGACAGCGACAACGTCATGGCGCGGGGGTCGCGCAAGCAATGACTCCGATCAATACATGGAGATCAGGAGCGTCGAGAGCCCGCTGATCCCGAAGCCGAGGAGCCCGATGTCTCGCTGGATCAGGCGACGGCGCTTGAGACGGCTCTCCTTCAGGACGGCATTGGCTCCGAAGGCGAGACCCAGCACGGGAGAGACGAGCGGAACTGGCACCATGAACGGCAGCGCTCCGAGGAGTACCGACAAGACCGCGGAGAACACAGGTGCCTCCTGCCAGGGGGGGGGTGCCAACCCGCCCCGTCCTCGAGGGAGGGGGCGGGTGGTGGGGTCCGCCGACCACGCGGAAGTCGGGCGCTTCCCGCGAGCCTGGGGGGGACCGTCGACGAACCCGTGAACGGTTGATGGCAACAAGGGTGCCCCCAGCGCGCGCCAGGCGTCCACCCGCCTCCGGTCGACCATGCTTCGACATTTTGTGACAACGACTTAGGGTGCTTCGACACCCCTGAAGAAGGGGGGTCGACGACCCCCGCCTGGACCCCCCTCCGGACCCCCCGTTTTGACGCGCCCGCTCTGCACACTGTGGTGCCTCCACCACAAGAAACATATGGTTCCCACATGTCTCCCTATCCGGCCCCCTCCGTTCATGACGTCGTGGTCCTGGGAGGCGGCCCGGCCGTAGCGTCCGCAGCTGCGCTCCTGGCCGGATGGGGTCATGACGTGGCCCTGGTCACGCGGGCGGCCCCGCCCGCACCCCTCGATCTCGCCGTCGGCACGGCGCCTCCTCGAACTCGTCGAAGTGCTCCCGCACATGGAGGCCGAGGCCTTTCCGCAAGACGCCGGCAACACCGTCTGGTGGGCGAGCTTGTCCTTCTCGGCACCGCTCGTCGCGCGTCCATCGAGGAGTACCCGCAGCCGACGGACGCACGGGTCCCGATGGCTCGTCGAAGAGGAGGCGCATCGGACGCGCCGACACGTCGACGTCGACCCTCGCCCCGGTACGACGCTGGCGCCTCGGCGCCGGAGACCCTTGGCGCGACCAGACGCTCGTCGAGAGCTACGTGGACCTCTGGGCCTGCCCGTCGTCACTCTACGCCTCGAGCGGGTTCGGAGGGCCCGGCTTCCTGCCGGTAGCGGGGTCGTTCATCGACCCGGTCGTCCTGTAGGGAATCTGGCGCGTGATCGGTGGGGTCACGTCGCTGGGCACGTTTCGGACGGTAGCGACAGCCGGAGAGCGCGGCACACTGATTGTGTCCGCGAGCTGCGACACGCCGGCGTCCCGCCGGAGCGCAACCTGCCCGGCATAAGCTTTGCGGTTGCCAATTAGGTCTCGCCGCCCTCCTGGCGAGGGGATCCGAGCGGCGGACGCGCGGGAGGCGATCGCGGCGCTCCGTGCCGCGGCATAGCATCAGTGCAGGTACTTCTCGAATTCCTGGAAACGGAGCCCGTGCGATGCGTGACTTCCTGAGCGGGATCGTCGATCGACTCGCCACCATCTTCGACCCGGCCATGATGGGAGCGGCAGCCGCCGAGCTCCTCGCCAACCTGCTGATCGGGGTCGTGACTTTCTCCGTCTACTACGGGCTCTGGCGGATCCTGGCTGTCGCGTTCCGTGCCCTGGCGGCACGAACCGGAATGGACGCCACATCCCGCGACTTCACCCGCACGCTCCTCAAGTTCGCTGTGCTGGCCATCGGTCTGGTGAGTGCCTTGGCCGCGGTGGGGGTGAACACGGCCTCGCTTCTCACCTCCCTCGGCGTCGCCGGGCTGACCCTCGGCTTCGCGGCGCGGGACGCCCTGTCCAACATGATCTCCGGACTGCTCATCTTCTGGGACCGCCCCTTCGTCATCGGCGACCTGGTGGAGGTCGGTGGTGCGTACGGGCGGGTGGAGCGCATCACGCTCCGTTCCACCCGCGTTGTGACCCCCGACGGACGGATGCTCGCGGTGCCGAACACCCAGATCATCAACACGACCGTGGCGTCCTACACGAACTTCCCGCACCTGCGGCTGGAGGTACCGGTCACGATCGGGACGGACCAGGATCTGGGCCGCGTGCGCACGATCCTCCTGGACCTGGTTCGCGGGAAGGAAGGCTTCATGGGTGACCCCGCCCCAACCGTCGTGGTGAGCCAGCTCAACGACTACAACGTGCGGGTCGAGCTGTGGGCGTGGATCCGCGACGAGCGCACCCACGTCGAGGCGCGCCTCGAGCTCCGGGAGCGAGTCTTCCGCGCCCTGTCGGAGGCCGGGATCGACATGCCGTTCGAAACCCTTCGCCTGGAGCCGCTGACCATCCGCCGCGAGCAGGCCGCGTGAAGGAAGATCGAGCGAGCGGCGGCGTTCCCGGGGGATCGGTTGCGGCTGAGGGCGGCTCCGGCAACCCTCCGGTCCCGTCCGGCAATCCGACGGGTGTAGATTTCCCCCGGAAGAACGAGGGAGTCGTGGCCACACGCGAGGCGCGAATGCACGCGGATATCGAGGTCATTCAGCAGAAGATCAGGCTCGAGAGCGCCTTCGTCGAACGGCTGGTCGACGAGGTGGGACGGGTGATCGTGGGCCAGAAGACCATGATCGAGCGTTTGCTCATCGGCCTGCTCGCCGATGGCCACGTGCTCATGGAAGGGGTCCCCGGCCTGGCGAAGACCATGGCGGTCAAGACCCTGGCCTCGGCGATCAACACCTCGTTCCAGCGGATCCAGTTCACCCCGGACCTGCTGCCGGCCGACCTGGTGGGGACGTTGGTCTACGACCCCAAGGAGCAGGAGTTCAGGACCAAGCGCGGCCCGATCTTCGCCAACGTAATCCTGGCCGACGAGATCAACCGGTCACCGGCCAAGGTGCAGTCGGCGCTCCTAGAGGCCATGCAGGAGCACCAGGTGACGATCGGAGATCGGACCTACCCCCTGTCGGACCCCTTCCTGGTCCTCGCGACCCAGAACCCCATCGAGCAGGAGGGCACGTATCCGCTGCCGGAAGCTCAAGTGGACCGATTCATGCTCAAGCTGTCCGTCGGCTATCCCGACAAAGACGATGAGCTCGAGATCCTGCGTCGCATGAGCACGGGCGCACCGCCCGCGGTCCAGCACGTCGTCACGCCCGAGGAGATCCTGCGGGCGCGCAAGGCCGTGGAGATGATCTACATGGACAACCAAGTCGAGCGTTACATCGTGGAGCTGGTCTTCGCGACCCGCGACCCGGGGGCGGCCGGCCTCGACGACCTGGGCGACCTGATCGCGTACGGGGCCTCGCCGCGCGCGACCATCAACCTCGCGAAGGCGGCTCGAGCGCACGCGTTCCTGCGACATCGGGGCTACGTCACGCCAGAGGATGTTCGCGCGATCGGCATGGACGTGCTGCGTCACCGGGTCTTGCTGACCTACGAAGCGGAGGCCGAGGAGGTCACGGCCGAGGACGTGGTGACCCAGGTGCTCAACTCGGTGGAAGTTCCCTGACCCGCAGATGATCCCGAGGGAGATCCTCAAGAAGGTCCGCTACGTGGAGATCTCGACCCGAGGCCTGGTCGACGAGGTCTTCGGCGGCGAATACCACTCGGTGTTCAAGGGGCGGGGCATCGACTTCGCCGAGGTCCGGGAGTACCAGTACGGCGACGACGTGCGCACCATCGATTGGAACGTGACAGCACGTACCGGACAGCCCTTCGTCAAGGTCTATCAGGAGGAGCGGGAGCTGACCGTCATGCTCCTGGTGGACGTGAGTGCCTCCGGCGATTTCGGATCCCGTGAGCAGATGAAGGGCGAGATGGCCATCGAGCTGTGCGCGGTCCTCGCGTTCAGCGCGATCAAGAACAACGACAAGGTCGGTCTGATCATCTTCTCCGATCGGGTCGAGAAGTTCGTGCCGCCCCGCAAGGGGCGAAGCCATGTCCTTCGCGTTCTGCGCGAGCTCTTCTTCCACGAGCCCGAGGGCCGGCGGACCGACCTGAGCGCCCCCCTCGAGTACATGTCGCGCGTGCTGCGTCGGCGGGCGGTCGCCTTCGTGGTATCCGACTTCCTCGGCGAGGACTTCGGGAAATCGCTGGCGGTGGCGGGGCGCAGGCACGACGTGATCGCGGTTCGCACCGGCGACCGTCGGGAGGCCGACCTTCCGGCGATGGGCCTCGTAGAGTTCGAGGACCCGGAGACCGGTCGGCACGCCGTCGTGAACACCTCGAGTCGGGCATTCCGCGAACGCTACCGGACGCTTGCCGCGCAGAGGCGCGAGCAGCAGGACCAGGTCTTTCGGAGAAGTGCCGTCGACGTGATCGACATCGAGACCGGACGCCCCTACGTGCAGCCGTTGAGGCGGTTCTTCGAAGAGCGCGCCCGCAGGATCCGCTGAGATGACGGTGCGTCGAATCCACGTCCGCGGCTTGTCCAGCTGCCTCCTCTTCGTGGGCGGGACCCTCGTCGCGACGCCGGTCCGCGCCCAGGAGGCCCGGATCCGTACGCAGGCGGACACGTCACTCCTGACTGTCGGGGACCGGGTCACGCTCACCCTCGAGGTCGAGCACGCTCCGGGTCAACGCGTTCTCTGGCCGGACTCGGTCGACGTCTCTCCCTTCGAGGTCCTTTCGGCGGAAGCGCTGCCCTCCGTAAACGAGGCCGGCGGGGTTCGCAGCGCGGCGCGGCTCGTGCTCACGGCCTTCGAGCTCGGCACCCTCGAGATCCCCGGCATCCGGGTCCCCGTGGCGTCGGCCGACGGATCCGTGGACACCCTCGTCTCCGACGGATGGTGGGTCACGGTCACCTCGGTGGGCCTGGACCAGGGAGGAGACATCCGCGGCATCCGGGGCCCGCTGTCGATGCCGTTCGCGGTCGTCACCCTCGTCCCGTGGCTGTTCCTGGCCGCCCTCGTGGCCCTGCTCGCCTTCTGGTGGTGGCGACGGCGTCGAAGATCCGTCGCGCAGCCGGAGGTCGCGCCGCCTCCCGCCCCGCGCCGGCCGCCGCACGAGATCGCCCTCGAAGCCCTCGCCCAGCTCGAGGGCTCGGACCTCCTTCAGCGAGGCGAGATCAAGGAGTACCACGTCCGCGTCTCGGAGATCATCCGCGCATACGTGGAGGCGTTCTATCGCGTGCCGGCACTCGAGATGACGACCGGCGAGGTTCTCCGGGGCCTCGAGCGCGTGGGAGTTCACGGCGCACCCATCGACCATCTCGAGGGGTTCCTCGAGCAGTGTGACCTGGTGAAGTTCGCGAAGCTGCGCCCGGCCTCCGGAGACTCCCGAGCGATGTGCGCACTCGCGCGTGGTTTCGTCGAGGAGACACGTCCTCGGGTCGGCGAAGTCGCGCTGCTGGGAACGGACGAGGTGGAGTCCGGCGCCGTGGCGAGCGACGCTTCCGGCGCCGCCGCGGGCGAGGGAGCGCGAGTCACGGGGGTGGACGCGTGATCTATCGGTTCGCCGACCCTTGGTACCTCCTCGCCCTGCTGTCCCTGCCGGTGCTCTTGATCTGGTATGTGCGCCGGCTGCGTCGGGGAGGGACGCTGCGCTTCACCCGCGTCGACGAGCTCAGAGAGGCGGACCTGCGCCGCACGGGTCGGCTGCGTCACCTCCTCTTCGTGCTCCGCGCGCTCGCCGTGACGGCGCTGGTCGTCGCCTTCGCCCGGCCCCAGACCAGCGTCACGGACCAACGGGTGACCACCGAGGGGATCGACATCGTGCTCGCGCTGGACGTCTCCAGCTCCATGCTCGCCGAGGACATCGCACCCAATCGCCTGGACGCTGCCAAGGAGGTGGGCGCCGAGTTCGTGGCCGGTCGCCCGAACGACCGCATCGGGCTGGTGATCTTCGGAGGTGACGCCTACTCGCAGGTCCCGCTCACCCTCGACCACGCCGTCGTCAACGAGCTCATGGGACGCCTCCAGGTCGGAATGGTCGAGGACGGGACCGCGGTCGGCATGGGGCTTGCCACCGCGGTCAAGCGCCTACAGGGGAGCGACGCGGTCTCACGTGTCGTGATCCTGCTCACGGACGGGCGCAACAATCGGGGTGAGATCGGCCCGGTCACGGCGGCGCAGATGGCGCGGGCGCTGGGCGTCCGCGTCTACACCATCGGAGCCGGTACCCGGGGCCAGGCTCGCGTGCCCATCGACAACCCCGTGCTCGGACGCCAGTACGTGACGGTTCAGGCGGACGTGGACGAGCCCACGCTCAAGGAGATGGCGGAGATCACCCGCGGCTCTTACTTCCGCGCAACCGATCGCGAGAGCCTCACCGCCATATGGAGCCAGATCGACCAGCTGGAACGGACGGAGATGGAGGTGGAGCACTTCACGCGCTATGGCGAGCTGTTCGAATGGCCGTTGGGCTTGGGCGTCGCCCTCCTCGCGCTGGAGCTGCTCCTGTCGAACACGCTCTTGCGAAGGCTACCCTAGGAGGAGGACGTGTTCCGTTTCGCAGACGTCGACGCGCTCTGGGGACTGGCCTTCGTGCCCGTGCTCGTGCTCCTCTTCCTCCTGACCTTCCGGGCGCGTCGCAGAGCGCTCACACGCTTCGGGGATTCGCCACTGGTACAGAAGCTGAGCGGCTCGGTCAGCACGCGTGGGCGAGTCGCCAAGGCCACCCTGCTGGTCGCCACGACCGCCTTGCTGATCCTGGCGCTCGCGCGACCGCAGTTCGGCACGCGGGTGGAGACAATACGAAGCGAGGGACGTGACGTCATGGTCGCGCTCGACGTCTCTGCGTCGATGCTGGCGGAGGACGTGCCCCCCACCCGCCTCGACCGCGCCCGGCTCGAGATCGCCCGCCTCATCCGGGGACTGGACGGCGACCGCGTCGGGCTCGTGGCGTTCGCCGGGAACGCGTTCGTGCAGAGTCCCCTGACCACGGACTACGCGGCCGCGCTCATGTTCCTCCAGTCGATGGACACCGAGATGATCTCGGCGCAGGGAACGAACCTGGGAGCCGCATTGAGCGTAGCATTGGATGCGTTCGAAGAAGGCGCCACAGGCGACCAATCCGTGCTCGTGGTCATCACCGACGGTGAGGATCACGAAGGCGAGATCGAACCCGCGGTCCAACGTGCCGCGGACATGGGCGTCGAGATCGATGCGGTCGGGATCGGCTCACCGGGCGGCGCACCGATCCCCCTGGTGGACGAGCGGGGCAATCGGTCCTTCCTGCGCGACGACGAGGGCAATGTGGTCACGACACGCCTGGAAGAGCGACCATTGCGGGAGATCGCGGAGGCGACGGGGGGGCGTTACGTGCCGGTCTACGGGGGCTCGGAAGCCCTGCAGCGTCTGGTCGACGAGATCGCCACCGGTGTCGGCCGGGAGCTCCAGAGCAGGCAAGTGACGCAGTTCGAGGAGCAATACCAGATCTTCCTGGGGCTCGCGATTCTGCTGCTGCTGCTCGAGGCGGCAGTGCCCGACCGGAAGAAGATGTCGGAGCAGTGGACCGGGAGGTTCCAATGACGATCGCGAGGCGCGGACGCACGGCGCTTCTGACGACTTTGTTGATGGG
Organism: Gemmatimonadota bacterium; assembly: GCA_003248075.1. Classification (GTDB taxonomy): domain Bacteria; phylum Gemmatimonadota; class Gemmatimonadetes; order Longimicrobiales; family Gaopeijiaceae; genus SZUA-318. The sequence goes on from QJYK01000088.1 coordinate 52,707, forward strand.
TTCAGTCCTCCCCGGCGTCCAGCCCGTCTCGGCGCAGGCCGGAAGGGCCACCGTCGAGGAAGGGAACCGCCTCTATGCGGAGGGACGTTTCGAGGAGGCCTACCGCAAGTACGTCGAGGCGTTGCGTGAGGCGCCGGAGTCGCCCCTGATCCGATTCAACGAGGGGAATGCGCTCTACGAGACCGAGGCATACGATCGAGCCCTGGAAGCCTACCGGGATGCGATCGCCAACGGCGATCCCGCGCTGGCACCGTCCGCCTGGTACAATCTGGGGAACACCCTCTACCGAGGGCAGCAGCTCGAGGAGAGCCTCGAAGCCTTCAAGCAGGCGCTGCGGGCCGACCCCCGCAACGTCGACGCGAAGCACAACCTCGAGCGGGTTCTCGAGGAGATGAAGCAACAGCAGCAGCAAGACCAGCAACAGGACCGCCAGCAGGACGAGAGCGACGAGAACCAGCAGAACCCCCAGCAGCCTCAGGATCAACAAGGCCGCGGCGACCAGCAGGACGACCCGAGGCAGGGCCAGGGTCAAGACCAACCGCAGCCGCAGCGAGACGAGGGTGATCAGGACAGGCCGGATACGGGTCAGCGGGAGGACCGGCAGGGCGAGGCCCAGCCGCAGCCCGGGGAGATGTCGCGCGAGGAAGCCGAGCGACTTCTGCAGGCGGTCCAGGAGGATCCCGACGAGGTGAACCGCAAGCCCGCGCAGGAAGTGCCGGGAAGGCAGCCCAGGAAGAAGTGGTGAGTCGGGGCCGAATCCTCGCCCTCTGGGCGCTCGCCTCCCTGCTCGGGGACCCTTCCACGGGCTCCTCCCAGGCGACGGCTCGCGCCTATCTGGACCGCAATCCCGTCGTCCTCAACCAACCCTTCACCCTCTCGGTTGAGGTCACCGGCGCCCAGAGGCTCGACGCGCCCCCACCGGTGCCGGCCATCTCGCAGTACGCACGCTTCGTGCGCTCGGCGTCCAGCACGAGCATACAGATGGTGAATGGCTCGACCACCGCCAGCGTGACCCACCAGTTCACGTTCGTGGCGATCCGGGCGGGCACGTACCAGGTCCCGTCGCTCGAGGTCCAGGCGAACGGTCAGGCGTTGCGCACGGCCCCGTTCTCGGTGTCCGTGACGGACGCACCTGCTGCCGGCTCCCCGGGGGAGCTCGCGCCTGGTGTTCCCAGGGAGGCGGTGCTGCTGGTCGCCGAAGCGAACCAGCGCCGCGTCTTTCCCAACCAACCGATCACCGTCGAGTACCGGCTTTTCACCCAGGTCGACGTGACCAGCTACTCGGTCACTTCCGCGCCCAGCACCGAGGGCTTCTGGGCCGAGGAGGTCCCCATGCCCGACGGGCCTACGGTCGAGCAGATCCTGCGAGACGGCGTGCAATACACCTCGGCCGTGCTCCGGCGCGTTACGCTCTTCCCGACCAGCCCCGGAGCGCGGACGCTCGAGCCGATGGTGATCGAGCTCCAGGCACGGATCCGGCGGCGCGGGGGGTCGGTGTTCGACAACATCTTCGGTGGCGGCCTGTTCGACTCCACCGTCCCGCTCGTGGTCTCCTCCCAGCCCATTCAGATCGAAGTGCGTCCGCTGCCCCCCGGGAAGGCGGACGCGTTCACGGGGATCGTGGGGTCCCTGGCCGTGAGGGCGTCTCTCGACCGCTCGAACGTCGACGCGAACGAGGCGGCCACGGTGACCGTGGAAGTCTCGGGGCAGGGCAACCTCCGCACTCTAGCTCCGCCCGCCATCGAGCTTCCACCCGATTTCGAGGTCTTCGAACCCGAGGTCACCGAAAAGCTGGCGCTGGTGGAAGGCACCCTCCGGGGTACGAAGTCGTACCGATGGGTCGTGATCCCCAGGGCCCCCGGCCGACGGGAGATCCCTCCGATCCGCCTCGAGTACCTCGATCCGTCCACGGGCCGATACGAGACGGCGGCTTCGGAGCCGCTCACCCTGGACGTGGGCGGCGAGCCGCCGCTGACCGGCACCGGCGTGCGCACCGGCGTGGAGACGTTGCGCGAGGACATCCGTTTCATCCGCCTGGGTGATCCCGACCTCCGCCCCGTGCGCCGTCCGCTCGAACGCCGGCCGGGGTTCTGGATCGTCGCGTTGTTGCCGTTGGTTGCCGCCGCGGGCGCCCTCGCGCTCCGACGGCACCAGGCCCGCCTCTCCGGTGACGTCGCGTGGGCCCGAGGCCGTAGAGCACACCGCATCGCCCGAAAGCGGCTGCGCCGGGCGCGGGCGTTGGCGCAGGGCCAGGACGTGAAGGGGTTCTACGCGGAGGTGGGACGCGCGCTCCAGGGCTTCCTCGCAGACAAGCTCAACCTGCCGCCCGCGGGGATCATGACGCACGAGGCGACCGGAGAGCTCAGGCGTCGCGGAGTGAAGTACGATGTCGCCCAGGAGCTGGTGGGGTGTCTCGAGCTGTGCGACCGTCAGCGCTTCGCTCCGACCCCTGACGCCGCCGAGGAGCGCACAGGATTCCTGCAGCGGGCGGAAGACGCGATGTCCGGACTCCACAGGGAGCTGCGTCGATGAGCGTGCGGGGTGCGCTCCTGCTGGTCGCCTTGTCGGCGCTCGCGTCCGTGAGGGCGGCCGCGCAGGAGGAGATCTTCCAGAACGGCAACCGCCTCTATCAGGAAGGTCGGTACGAGGAAGCGGTCGAAGCGTGGCAGCGGGTGCGTGAGGCGGGCTTCACGAGCGCGGCCGTCCACTTCAATCTCGGGAACGCCTATTTCAAGCTGGGTCGGCTCGGCCCCGCCATCCTCGAATACGAGCGGGCCGGACGCATCGCTCCGGGCGACGAGGACGTAGCGGCCAACCTGCGACTGGCTCGCTCCGTCACCGCGGACGATATCGAGCCCCTCCCTCGCTTCTGGTTGCTGGCCGCGTGGGACTGGTGGGTGGATCTGCTGCCGCTCGGCGCGTTGGGTTGGGCCACGGCGGCCTCCTGGTTGCTCGCCGGAGGGGGGCTCGTGATGCTGATCCTGGCTCGCGGGCCCGGCTCTCGGCGCACCGGGGCGGTCGCGCTCACGACGGCGGCCGGGACGACTCTGCTGCTCGGCCTGAACCTGGCGGTGCGAGAGCTGGGCCTGGGGCGTCCCGAGGAGGCCGTCGTCATGGCGGTCGAGGTGGGCGTGAAGAGCGCGCCGACCGAAGACCCGAACCTGACGATCTTCAATATCCACGAGGGCACCGTGGTCCAGGTGGAGCGCCACTCGGACGCGTGGGCCGAGATCAAGCTGGAGGACGGGCGCGTCGGTTGGGTGCCGGCCACGGTGTTCGAGGCGATCTAAGAAACCGGCGGCGCTCGGTCCAGGGTCCCGCAGGATCCCCCGATGTCGAAGCTCACGTCGAGGTCGACGGTTTCACCTCCGGCATCCTCGAGCCCCTGCGCGACGAGCCGCCCGGTCATGCGCCGGGCGTCGGGTCTGGCGTCGTGTCGGGAGATCTCGAGTGAGCCGGAACCCCAGTACGTGGTGCGTGCCCGGGAGCCCAGCCGCGGGTACCAAAAGGACGCCGAGTCGACGGGAAAGGAGCCCGTGGCACCGGCTTCCACGTTCGTCGACGCGGTCCATCGAAATGCCCCGGCCGGCGTCCCATCGGGGCGTTGGAAGGTGAACCCGAGTCGGAGGGCGCCGTCGCTGCGGCATCCCCCGGCGGGACTGACGTTCCCCTCTGCGGTACTGCCCTCGTACGTGGTGTCGCGCGCCCCCGAGACGATGGCGGTCACCGAGGCGATCTCGCCCAGCCTGAGGACCTGCTGGCCCGCCGCCGGCCGTACTTCGGCGAGGCGTACGGGGACGGGGCCGGACTCGGAGGCCGCCTTCGCCGGCGCATCTTGGCCAACACCTGCCCGACAAGCCGCGCAGCACAGAGCCAACACGACCCGGCTTCGCCGAACGGCCTGTGGCGCGTTCAAGCCGATCATCCATTGGGGCATCTGCGGTCCTCCAGCTTCGAGCTCCGGTGCCCTTAGGCCCGGGCGCGCCCATACGCCGCCCGCGACGTCGGATTCCTGGGTGACATCGTCGGGCGAACCTACCCGTTCGGGATGCGCGCCCGCAAACGGGACCGCCGGGTGGCGACACGAGGGCCGAAAGAGCTCGCCAGCAGGCGACGGCGTCTGGAGCCGGCCGGGAGGTGGCGTCGAAACCGGTGGCCAACGTTTGCACCAAGGGATAGCTTCGATCAAGACGATTCAGGAGGTCTGCCCATGTCGCCGTCCCGCACCGCAAGATCGCTGGACCCCCGTCGCCCGCATCTGATCCTGGCCGCTGCGCTCCTGACCGCAGCCGTTCCGATTCCCTCCGCCGGAGCTTTTCAGGAGCCGACCGAGGACCCGTGGCGCGTGAGCGAGGAAGACGTCGAGCGCGCCAGGAACGCGCCGCTGTTCGCGTCTGCGGACGTCTTGGAGCTCACACTGACGGCCGAGTTCGACCGCATCTCGAAGGAGGACCGGGGCGAGAATCCAGAAGAGCGTCCTGCGACGCTCACGTTCCCGGGCGAGGAAGGAGAGGTGACCGTCGAGCTCAAGCTCCAGACACGCGGTGACTGGCGACGCCGGCGGGAGAACTGCGACTTCCCTCCGCTCTGGCTAGATCTGGACAAGGACGATCCGGCCCTGCCCGGCACGGTGTTCGAGGGCCAGAATCGGCTCAAGCTCTACGTTACGTGCCAGAAGGGCCGGGACGTGTACGAGCAGTACATCCTCCAGGAGTACCTCGTCTACCCGACGTACAACCTCCTGACCGATCTGAGCTTCAGGGCTCGGCCCGTGCTCGTCCACTACGTCGACTCGGAGAAACCGGACAACTCGTTCACCCGGCACGCGTTTCTCCTGGAGCACAAGAGCGCCATGTCCGCGCGCAACCGCGCGGTTCCCTTGGAGGCGCCGCAGGTGCATCCGGCACAGATGAGCGGAGAGGATGCGGCGTTCCTGGCGATCTTCAACTACATGATCGGCATGACCGACTGGACGTCGGTCTTCATGCACAATGTCGAGACGATCCGCCTGATGGACGACGGCAGGCTCATCCCGATCGGGTACGACTTCGACTGGTCGGGTCTGGTGAACACGCGGTACGCCGTTCCCAGCGAGCAGCTCAACATCCGAAACGTGCGTCAGCGCGTCTACCAGGGCTTCTGCAGGGACATCGACTTCGACGCCATTTTCCAGCGCTTCCTCGATCGGCGCGAGGACATCCTGGCCCTCTGGACGAACTTCGACCTCCTCGAGGAGAACCGGCGCAAGGATGCGGTCAAGTATCTCCAGGAGTTCTTCGAGCGGATTGAGGATCAGGGGAGACGGAACCGGGTCACCCGGGACTGCACGCCGATCCCTCGTTGAGGCGAGGAGCCGGCCCCGACGCGACGGGACCCACGCGACCGGGCCGGATGCGTCCGACGCTCGCCGCTACTGCGAGACCTGTCCGATCCGGCAGACGCCGTCGGCGGATCGGAAGGTGGGGTACGCGACCCCCAGCTGCTCGAGGTAGGTGTCGTACCTGTCCGGATCGTAGTAGTACTTCGACATCTCGTCGCGGAATTCGTCCATGACCGCCCGGTTCATCTCGATCGCCGGTCGATCTTCGGGGCGGATGAGCGGCGTATAGCCGAGGTCCTTCGTCTGCACGTCCCGGAAATAGGCCCACGCGGCCTCCACGAGCTCGGGACGGACCATGAAGTCGAGCAGGGTCATGGCCTGGGCCTTCGCCCCGGCGGTGGCTCCTTTGTGCGCGATCGGCGTCGCCATCGCGATGGCGTTCGCCCAGTTGTGGCCCGGAAGCCCTGGGATGTTGGACGGGAACGAGAGCACCGCGGTCGGGACGTTCCAGGACACGTCCCCGACGTCGTCGGCGAACCCCGCGGTTCTTTGTGATTCCCTGAGCGCCGGTCCAAGCGGCTCGACCTCGCTGGACAGGCCCACCTCGGGCCCGTTCACCTCTCGCTGCACCGCTCGTGCGAACTCCTGATCGGCCGGCGTCCAACGGGGCTGGCCGACGCGCTCGAGGTTCGCCTGCATGGTCTCGGCGATAACCTTGTTGAAGTGCCCCGGCCAAGCCGATCCCACGACGCGGACTCCGGAGAGCCGGGTGCCGGACATCATCGCCGCCCCTTGCGCCACCGAGTCGGCCACGGCGAAGAGGTCGCGGATGTCCGGATAGCCCATTTCCCGGAAGTAGTACCAGATCGACGCCTGGGAGGGCACGACGTTCGGCTGGTCGCCCCCGTCCACGATCACCGAGTGCGAGCGCTGCAGGGGGCGCAGGTGCTCGCGCCTGAAGTTCCAGCCCACGTCCATGAGCGTGACCGCGTCCGCGGCGCTGCGGCCGCGCCACGGCGCGACCCCCGCGTGGGCCGGGAAGCCCTCGAAGGTGAAGATGGCCGACACGAGTCCCGTCCCCGGTGTGATCCCCCACCCGGTCCCGAGGCTCGATCCGACGTGCGCGTACAGCACGATGTCGACGTCCTCGAAAACGCCCGCACGCACGTAATACGCCTTCGATCCGAGCAGCTCCTCGGCGACGCCGGGCCAGATCATGATGGTCCCCGGGAGGCCCTCGCGCTCCATGAGCGTCTTCACTGCGAGCGCCGCGGTGATGTTGACCGCCTGTCCTCCGTTGTGGCCCTCGCCGTGTCCCGGCGCACCTTCGACGAGCGGCAGCCGGCAGGCGACACCCGGCGTCTGCGATGCCTTGGGGATGTCGTCGATGTCGGTTCCGAGCGAGACCACCGGCCGGCCGGAGCCCCACCGCGCGACCCATGCCGTCGGGATCCCGGCGATCCCTTCCTCCACCGTGAAGCCGTTCTCCCGAAGGAGGCCGACGAGGTAGCGGGAGGTCTCGAACTCCTGAAAGCCCAACTCGGCGTATGAGAAGATCCTGTCGACGATCTCCTGCGTGAGGTCGGCCTGAGCGTCCACTTCGGCCGCAAGCTCCAGCTTCCAGCGGTCCAGTCGGGCGTCCTGTGCGCGAGCGCCCGGAACGGCTGCGCACACGAGCGTCACGGTAAACAAGCTGGACACGGTCCTCATGGGCTCGCTCCTCGTTCGAGACGGGTCACTTCGAGACGCACCACCGACTCCACGCCGAGCCGGTCCCGCAGCACGCCGTACACGTGCGTCCCTCGGATGCGGCTCGCACGGAAGCGGGGGGGCGTCTCCACGATGCCGACGCGCCGTCCTTCGCCGTCCAGCACATCCCAATGCGAACCGCCCCACCCCGTCGGCGGGTCGGGGCTGTTGATCGCCATCGGGTGTACGTCGCCCACCTCCCCACGCCGCTGCACCCAGATGGTGCCGTCGGGCCCCGCGAGCACCGACGTGATCGCAGGAAGCACGCGCGGCCGGTCCACCGGCACCGCGTCCACCGCCTGGGGACTTCCGCCCAGCATGCGCATCTTCTCGCGGGCGAGGTCGATCAGCGCCGTGTTCTCGGCGTCGCTGGGAGGCTCGAGCCGCCAGTCCTCGGCGCGCGCGATGCGCTCCAGGCCGGTGGGGCCGACGAAGCGGAGCTCTTCCGCCTGGAGCGTCCCCCAGACCACGCGCCCGTCGGCGAGCTGCGCCCAGAACGGCGCGTCCACAACGAGGGGCAAACGCACGTTGCCGGGTCCGCCGAGGTCGGTGACCGGATACGTGAAGACCAGGAGTGTATCCGCCTCGTCCGCGTGCGCCGCCCCCACGCGGTAGAGCGCGTCGTGCCCACCCCAGCGCCCGTCCTCGCGGACCAGCCGCCTGAGCGACCTGAACAGCAAACTCCCGTCGGCACCTGCGCTCCACCAGCTCCGTGGGCCGCCTCCACCGGGGAACGGCCGGGAATCCACGAAGGAGCCGTCGAGCAGGAACCGATGGAGGCGGGAGCGGCCCCAGTCACCCACGGCAAGCGTATCCCCGGTCAGGATCAGCGAGGCAGCGAAGGCGCTCAGCTCGCCGGGGCCGTCACCGGCCCGTCCGATCACTCCCAGCGACCCTCCGTCCGCCCCGAAGACGCGCACTTCCTGCGCGTGTTGATCCAGAACGTACACCCGGCCCTCGGCGTCCACCTCGACGTCGGCGACATACCCGAAGAGCGTCTCCGGTCGGCTGTCGTCCGCACCGATGACCAGGTCGGGTCGCGCCACCCTGCGAGGCGCCCGATCGTCCATGGGGCTGGTGACGACGGCGACCCCGGCGGAGTCCACCAGGGTCCCGCTCCACCCCGTCCGATCCGCCTCGACGCAGGCCAGGCCGGCGACCAGCGTGAGGGGCACGCCCCGCGCAAGCCACGTCGAGCTCCGATTCATCGTCACGCTCCGCGCCATGCGTCTCTGGCCTCCATGGCCGGCGGCGAAGGTACGAGCCGGCGGCGGGGACCGCACGGTTGGCACCTTCCGCCCGCGGGACTATCGTCCTTCATGACCCAGCTCACCCCGAAGCAGCGGGCCTTCCTCCGGTCCATCGCTCACCACTTGAGACCCGTGGTCCACATCGGGGCAGAAGGGGTCACGCCCGCCACGCTGACGAGCATCATGGAAGCCTTCAACACGCGGGAGCTCCTCAAGGTGAAGGTTCTGGAGAGCGCTCCGGAAACCGCCAGGGATACCGCCGACCGGGTTGCCGCGGCGCTCGAAGACGTGCGGGCCGTCCAGACCATCGGGCGCACCGTGGTCCTCTACCGTCGTCACCCGCAGAAGCCCGAGATCCGGCTTCCGGGAGCGTGACGGAACGGTGTCACGCGCTTTCGTGAACGAGGATGCGGGTGGGACGGCGGAGCCCGAGTATCGTCTCCCGGACCCCGAATCGCCCTACTTCTCCGAGGCCGCGGCCTGGGCGCTCATCCAGGGGGCCGACGCCGGCGACTCGCGCAGCGCCGAAGATGCGACGGGATACCGCTGGGGCGATCCGCTTCTCGTGGCGGAGGTCCGTGAGATCCTCGAACGGGCCGAGAACGAGGGCCAGGACCGCGTCGCCCAGCTCGCCCGCCGATTCCTGCGCGAAGCAGCGCGCGGCTGAGGTACGCCCGAACGTGCGCGGGCCCCGAGGCGCGTGCCCCGGGGCCCGTCGGCCCGTCCCGCGTCTTCGGACCGGCCCTACATTTCCTGCGGCGGCTGGGCGTTGGTCACGCCCCACTGGATCTTCCAGGATCCGTCCGCCTGCTGCTGCAGCAGGTTGAGGTACGCTCCGGTCTGGACCCGCGCGCCGTCGACGGCCAGCTCGTACCAGCCGCCATCGATCGCATAGCCCTCGCCCAGCGTCTCCGTGCCTACGTCGTGCACGGTGAGCGTGGTCGGCGGGCCGGGACGCGCCTCGAGGAAGGCCGCCACCTCCGCCTTGCCGTGCGCCATCGCGCTGTTGGAGAACGCGACGATCGCATCGTCGGTGTAGAAGTCGGCCACCATCGCCGGGTGGTTCAGGTTCCAGTGGCGCGTGTACTCGGCGACGAGGTCGCCCATGGTGCCGTCCTCGGGGGGCGCCTCGTCCATGCCCTCGTCCCAGGCCCACCCCTCGGGCCGTTCGCTGTCATAGTTGGTGATCTGGCCTACGACCTTCCATTCGCCCGAGGCCTTGGTGGCCACGGTCAGGTAGCTGCCTCCGTACTGCATGGCCTCCCCACCCTCGGGGGTGGCGCTCACGGTGTAGGTGCCCATGGTGACCGCCATTTCACCGAAGACCCTCCGGTGCATCGGCGAGATCTCGACGGTGGGCTGGGCGGCCATCGACTCGGTGAGGGAGCTCTCGATCGCCGCCTTTCCCATGTTCACCTCGCCGTCGGCGAGGAGGGCGAAGGCACTGTCCGTGAAGATGCTGGCGACCATCGACGGATGGTGCATGTTGAAGTGGGTCTCGTAGTACTCCGCCAGGCCGTCGAGCGCTTCCTCGTCCGAGGGAGCTTCCGCGGTGGTGGCTTGTTCTTCGGCCGGCTCTCTTCCCCCACAGGCCGCAACGAACAGCCCGATGAGCAGAAGGGTGACTCGACACTTCGGCATAGTCTCCTCCGGGAGGGTTGACGCCCTCGGGGCCACGACCGGGGGGGGTGCATGACCCTGTCAGCGTAGACGGTCGGGGGGGCCGCGTCAACGACGGCCCGGGATTCCCGTCCCGGCGCCGGAGCCATCCAGCGGTCGCCCGGACGGGACTCCCCCCGGCTGCTCAGCCGACGATCTCGAGCATCTCGATCTCGAAGATCAAGGTAGCGTTGGGGCCGATGTCGCCACCCGTGCCGTCGGCCCCGTACCCGAGGTCGCCGGGGATGACCACCCGGTATTGGCTGCCGACCGGCATGAGCTGGAGCGCCTCGGCGAAGCCCGGGATGACGCCGTCGACGCCGAACACGGCGGGCTGGCCCCCGTAGGAGCTGTCGAACTCGGTCCCGTCGATGAGCGTGCCCTTGTAATGGATGCTCACACGGTCGGTCGCGGTCGGATGGGGGCCGTTGCCCTGGCGCAGGACCTCGTACTGGAGACCGCTCTCCGTCGTGGTGACGCCCTCCTTGGCACCGTTTTCGGCGAGATAGGCGTCACCCTCCGCCAGGTTCTTCTCGGCCTCGGCAGAGCGCCGTGCCTCCTGCTCCTGCATGACCGCCTCACCGAAGGCCCGCAGCGCGGTCTGGATCTCGGCTTCGTCGACCGCCGGCTCCGCGCGCGCCATGGCGTCCTCGAGGCCCCTGAGGAAGGCTGCGCGGTCCAGTCGACTCTCGGCGCCCTGCATGTTCCGGCCCATGTTCAGGCCGATGCCATAGCTGGCCTTCTGATCCTCGGTGTCCAGGCGGGCGTTCGACGCGCCGGGGCCAGACCCGCAGGCGGCGAGCGAGATGCCGATGCCCAGAAGCGCCGCGAAATGACGGAATCGCATGTGAGGTCCTCTGTGGTTCTGGAAAACGACCGCGGAAGGTAACGGAGCGGCCCGATCGGCCCAATCCCCCGGTGGGGTGGCTCAGGCTCCGGTGCGCCGCGGCACGACCGCCTCCGCCTCGATCTCGACCAGGTGCTCGTCTCCAATGATTCCCGCCTGCACGAGCGTGTTGGCCGGCTTCACACCCCCGAACCGGCGTCCGTGTACCTTCGACACGGCTTCCCAGTCGTCGACGCTCCGGACGTAGACGCGGGTGCGCACCACGTCCTCGAGACCGGCGCCCAACGAGATCAGGGCGCCCTCGATCTTGTCCACACAGAATTCGGCCTGGGCTTCCGGATCGGCGCCGCCGACGCAGCGGTCGCCGTGGGTGGCCGTGGTGCCGGAGACGAGGATCCGGTCGCCGTCGCGGACGGCGCGCGAAAACCCGGCCAGGTCCTCCCACACCGTCCCGGACAAGGCCCGGGCCCTCCCATCGGGACCCACGTGCACCGGATACGGCGCCGGCAGGGTGTCGATGTGGTGGCTCAGGTCTCCCGCCGCCGTCAGATAGGGGGGTCTCCGGTACTCGTCGCCGCAGTCTCCGGGGACGGCGCGGAGCGCGTGCAGGGCGGCCTCGATCTCTTCCCGACCGGTGTCGTCGAGCCTGAGCCCGAAGGTCCGCACGTTCTCCTGGATGTGGTCCCTGAGGCCCAGGCGCGCGCCCACGACAATCCCCGCCACCGCGGGCCGATCCAGAATGGCACGGCTTGCGACGTTGGCCATCGAGACGCCGTGCCGGGCAGCCACGTCGCGCACCGCTCGCAGGAGCGCCTGGAAAGCGCTCCAGCCACCGGCCACCTCGATGAAGCGCCTGTACTTCATCTCGGACCAGGTCTCCAGGGACGCGGACGGCGGCTCGGGCCGACCGAGCCACCGCTCGCTGAGTAAGCCGCCGGCGAGGGTGCCGTAGGCGAGCAGGCGCACGCCGTGCCGCAGGCACAGGTCCGTCATCGCGCCCCGGGCCCTCGAGTCGAGCAGCGAGTAGGAGACCTGGTTCGACACCACGGGGATTCCCGAGGCGAGCACGATCCGCAGATGGGCCGTGTCGAAGTTGGTGAGCCCGAGGTGTGCGATGAGGCCCCGGCGACGCAGCTCGTCGAGCTCGAAGAGGCAGTCGAGCCAGGACGGGTCCGGGTAACGCCATGCGTGGAGCTGCAATAGGTCGAGCCGTTCGACGCGCAGGCGTCCGAGCGCCCGTTCCACGGCGGCTCGCGCATCCTTGGCGGATGCGGTCCCGGGGGCCGGCACCCATTTCGTGAGGAGCTCGACCCCGGAAGCGCCCCGAGCGTCGTGCCAGGCGCCGCAGATGTCTTCGGCGGAGCCGTAATGATCCGCCATGTCGAAGGTGGTCAGTCCGGCGTCCACATACGGCGCCATGGCCGCCGCTCCCTCGCGCGGGTCGAGTGGATGGCCGGACCGCTCCATGTCGGCGATCTGCCACAAACCGTTGATGACCCGGGAGATGCGCAGGCCGGGCGCGAGGTCGGTCCGCTCGACGGGGTAAGCGCTCACGGGCTCAACCCGGTGGCAGCGTGGCAAAGAGCGCGCGCGTGTCGGTCCCCGAGCGCCGGAGCGCGGCGACTTCGCGAGCGTAGACGGCGGCGCCCGACACCATGACCAGGACCCATACCGGAGTCGAGTGGAAGTACCACGGCCCGACATCGGAGCCCAGGTCCTTGATCACGTGCACGGCCAGGAAGAGCGTCAGCAGGGCCGCGCCCGCCGCCGCCACTCCCCGCTGGAGCCGACGGTCGCGGAGGACGGTCACGGCACCCGCCAGCTCCGGATTGCGGGCCGGAAGCGCGAGCACCGTGAGGCACATCACGAGGAAGTTGAAGAGCATGGACGTCACGAGGATGTCGACGCCCAGGAAGAAATCCCCCGCGAAATGCCCCCCCAACACCGAGAACGTCGCCACCACCCCGCTCCACGCCAGTGCGAGGTGGGGCGTGCGCCAACGGCGATGCACCCGCGCGACCGAGCGGGGAAAGACGCCGTCCTCGGCCCACGCGAACATCAAGCGAGACACGGCAAGCAGCATCGCCGGAAGGTCGTTGGCGAGGGCGATGGCCGCCCCTGCCACGATGAGCACCGTCCATCCCGGCGACAGCAGGTAGCCGAGCATGCCCGGGGCGGTAAGATCCTGGGTCTCCGCACGCTCAGCGATGAAGCTCCACGGCACCGCATGGTAGACCGCGGCCGCGAAGAGGAAATAGAAGCTCGCGACGGTGATCACGGCCGTCAGGATCGCGGTCGGCAGTGTCCTGGCGGGGTCGCGGGCCTCGCCGCCGGCCTGCGCGATCGAATCGAAGCCGATGAAGCTCGAGAACAAGACCGCGGACGCCGACAGAAAGGCGCCAAAGCGAAGGGGAGGAGCGTCCACCTGCGGGAGCGTGACCCCCTCTCGCGCGCGCAGCGCAGCGGCAAAGTCCGACGCGTCGAACATGAAGCCGGCCACGATCACGATGGCACCCAACGCGAACATCGCGAACATCATGGGCACCAGGACACGCTCGTAGAGCCGCACACCGAGCAGGTTGACCGCGACGGACCCCCAGAGGAACGCCAGGGCGATGGTGACCCTCACGGCGCCGCCGTCGAGCGCGCTGGCGATACCGGGCAACCCGAGCGCGGCCGCGATGTCCCTGAAGAACGGGACCAGCAGATAGGCGATGACGCCGATCGCGATGGAAAGCCCGAACCACTGTGAGAAGGACGCGACGAATCCCACCAGCGGGTGGAGCCCGCGGCTGGCGTACACATAGCTACCGCCCGCCCTCGGCATCGCCGACGCCAGGATCGCGTAGGCGAACGCCGCCAGCGCGGCCGGCACCGCTGCGAACAGGTACGCTGGAAGCACGTTGGGTCCGATGCCCGGCACGTTCCGCTGCAGCATGAACGGAACGACGTTGATCCCGGCGCCCATCATCGAGCAGATCCCGGTGGCGGCCAGGCCCATGCGGCCCAGCTGACGCGACAGTCCGGGGGGTGAGGGGGGCGTGGCGGGCATCGGCGGGACGTCACCGGATTTCCAGGGGCGCGGGAGCCGCCAAAGTGCCCGCCGCCACATGGACCCGCAAGCGTCCCGCCCGTTCAACGCCGGGTGGGTGTCAGCTGTCTCTTGTGGATGTGGACGACCGCCCCCCAATTGCCCGAACGGCGAGCGGACCGGGGTGTGTCCGCCGGCCCTGCCGTTCCCGCCCGAACCGTGTGCAGGAGGTGACCATGTCTGGTGTTACCCGTCCGATCTCCACCCTGCGGCCAGCACGCGTCCTCGCGACGGCCCTGGCCCTGTCGCCCGCGGCACCCATGGCGCTGCAAGCGCAAAACGGTGCCTGGAACGCCGAGCAGGTCCTTTCTACCAAGGAGTGGGTCGCGCCGCCGGAGCGCATCGTCGAAGCCGTTCTCGCGCCGCGCTACCTCAACGTCACCCTGACCGACGTGAGCGCCGACCGACGCTGGTTCGTACACGAGCTCGGAGACGGACCGGTCACGATGGACCGATTCTCCAAACCGTTCGACGAGCTGGGTGGGAGGTTCATCGACTTCCGTGCGAGCCGAGATCGGAACCTGACCACCAGGAGCAACGTCGGCATCGAGGTCATCTCGGCGCAGGACGGCCACAAGGTACAGATCCAGATCCCCCGTGGCGCCCGCGTCTCCAACGCAACCTGGTCGCCGACAGGTTCGCGCCTCGCGTTCTTCGTGCACACGGACGACGACACACACATCTGGGTCGCCGACCCCTCGAGCGGTCGAGCGCGCCAACTGACGCGGACGCCGGTCCTGGCCACGATGGTGACCGACTTCCACTGGACGGGTGACGGCTCGAAGATCGCGACCGTGCTGGTCCCGCGGAACCGCAGCGCCCGTCCTGTGGAGCCACGCGTCCCGACGGGACCGCAGGTCAAGATGACCGAGGACGGCGAGAACATGCTGCGCACGTACGCGAGCCTGATGAAGACGCCGTACGACGAAACGCTCCTGGAGTGGCACGCGACCGGCCAGGTCGCGCTCATCGACGTGGACAGCCGAGGCACCGAGAACATCGGGTCGCCGGCGATGGTCGCGGACCTGGACCCGTCCCCCGGTGGCGAGTACCTGCGGGTCACCCGGATGCTGAAGCCGTTCAGCTACGTCGTGCCGGTCGGCAACTTCGGCAGGGTCGAGGAGATCTGGGACCTCTCCGGTTCGGTCATGGCGACCGTGGAAGAGACGCCCATGAACACCGGTCTCCGGGGCGACAACGTGGACGCACCCGGCGCGCCCGGCGGCGGACAGAACCAGCAGGGCAAGAGACAGGTCGCGTGGAGGCACGACGGACAGGGCCTGACGTTCCTCGAGCAGGAGCCGGCTCCCGAGGGCGACTCGGCGGCGGCCGCCTCTCAGGAGGAGGCCGGTCCGGGACAGCGGCCGCGGCGCAAGGACCGCGTCATGCTCTGGAAGCCCCCGTTCGACGAGGGGAGCCTTTCCGTTCTGTACGAGAACGACACTCGCCTCAACGCGCACCGATACTCCCCTGACCACCAGACCCTCTTCCTGAGCGAGCGTCAGGGGCAGAACACACATGAGTTCGCGGTGCGACTCGCCGACCCCGGCACGAAGCACACGCTGGCGCGCTGGGCGGCCGACGACTTCTACGCGAATCCGGGCTCGCTCGTGATGGAGGGCGGTCGCCTGCCCGCCGGCGGTCGCTTCTTCGGCTTCGGACGGGGCGGTGGCGGCGGCGGGGAGGTCGTCCAGCTGTCCCCCGACGGTGGCAGCGTCTACTTCTACGGGACGCAGTACGACAAGGACCCGGTCACCACGGCGCCGAAGAGCTTCCTGGATCGGGTGGGCATCGACGGTGGAGCGAAGGAGCGGGTCTTCGAAGGCGCCAACGACGGCCAGTTCGAACAGCTCTCCGCGATCCTCGACGTCGGTGCCGGAACGTTCGTGGTGACCCGTGAGACACCCACCGAGGTGGAGCAGTCGTACCGCCTCGAGAACGGCGCCCGCACCCAGCTCACGCGAAACACCGACTACACGCCGGATCTCACGAGCGCGCCGCGGGAGCGGTTCGTCGTGGAGCGCCCCGACGGCTTCCGCTTCTTGGTCAACGTGACCCTGCCACCCGGATACCGGGACGGGCGGCTGCCGGCCATGTTCTGGTTCTATCCCCGGGAGTACGAGGATCAGGACTCGTACGACGAGACGGCAAGGACGTACAACAAGAACGCCTTCCCGTCGTTCGGAACCCGCTCGATGCAGTACCTCGCGCGCCTCGGGTATGCGGTGGTCGAGCCCGACGCCCCGATCGTGGGCAAAGCCGGCCAGATGAACAACAACTATGAGCACGACCTCCGAAACAACCTGGCCGTCGTAATCGACTCGCTCGACGCGCGCGGCATCATCGACCGCGGTCGCCTCGGGCTCGGAGGACACTCCTACGGCGCCTTCTCCACCGTCAACGCGATGGTGCACACACCGTTCTTCAAGGCGGGGATCGCGGGAGACGGCAACTACAACCGCACGTTCACGCCTCTGAGCTTCCAGAACGAGCGTCGGATCCTCTGGGACGCGAAGGACACCTACCTGTCGATGTCGCCCTTCCTGTTCGCGAACGAGCTGACGGGGGCGCTGCTCATGTACCACGGACTCGGCGACCAGAACGTGGGCACCGACCCGGCACATTCGCCGCGCCTGTTCCACGCGCTCAACGGGCTCGGGAAGGAGGCCGCGATGTACCTGTACCCCTTCGAGGACCATGGGCCGGCGACCAAGGAGACACTGCTCGACCTGTGGGCGCGCTGGGCGGCGTGGCTGGACATCCACCTCAAGACCGATGCCCAGGCGATCGTGAGCGATGAGGGGAGCGGCCCGTTGAAGTGACGCACGGGCACCGTTGAGGGCTACATTGGACGGGTGGGGCGCCTGGCCCCACCCGTCGTCGTTTCTGCGGAGACCGGCATGATCCCGCCACGATCCGTCGTCACCGTCGCCGTGCTCGTCCTGGTCGGGTGCGCGTCGGCGGGCAAGCGACTCGAGCAGGGCATGGAGGCCGAGGGGGCCGGTGCCTTCTACGAGGCGTCCATGCGCTACGTGGAGGCGCTGGAAAAGGACGCCGACCTGGTGGAGGCCAGGGAGCGCCTGCTCGAGGCCGGCGATTCCGCCGTGGTGGTCGGGCTCGCCCAGGTGGAGGCCGACCTACGCGCCGGCGACGACGTCGCGGCCGCGGACGGGTACCGGTCGCTGGACGTGCTGGTCGACCGGGCCCGTGCGGTGGGGGTGCGCATCCCGGTGCCCGCGGACTACGCCTCAGGACGTCGGGACACCTTCGACGGCGCCATCGAGGCACTCCTGGACAGAGCACGCTCGCAGGGAGAGGAGCAGCGCTGGGGCCCCGCGCGCGGCGCGCTGGCGAGGATCCGTCGCGACTTCGTCCCGTCCGCGGAGCAGCGCCGCCGGAGCGAGGAGGCCGAGGCCATCCTGTTGCTGGAGTGGGCCGAGGCCGAAGCTGCCGATGGCCACCCGAGACGCTCCTACGATCTCGCCGGCGAGGCGTTGGAGGCGGCTACGCCACCCCCCGGCCAGGTGGCGGACGCCGCCGCGGCGCTGCAGTCGCGGGCGGTCGCCGAAGGGAGTCGCGCCATCGCGGTCCTGGAGGTCGCGGCGACCGCGCCCGTGCGTGACCGGATGGAAGGGGACCTGGACCGTCAGCTGTCCGACCTGCTCGAGCTGGACCACTGGAGAGCGCCGCCCCTGTTCGTCGTGGTCGCGGACCCGGTGCTCGTGAGGCAGGCCGTCCGACGGCGGTCGCCACCCGGAGCGCCCCTTCCCGCGCGCAGAATCCTGGACGACGTCGGCGCGGATTTCGGGGTGATGATCGAGATCACCGACCTCACCGCCGGCGAGCGCGACATCCGCAGGGAGACGCACGAGGCCCGGACCGTCGACGGCCGGGTCACCTCGTGGACCGAGGAGCGGGGCACCCTCACGTTGGTCCTGGAGGCCCGTGTCATGGTGGTGGACGCCTCCGGCCGACGGGTGCTGGACACGCACGGGCGCGCGGACGACAGCGGCCGATTCGAGCGCGGCATCTACCGTGGTGATCCGCGCGAGCTCGACCTCTCCCGGGGGGAGCGTCGACTCTTCGACCCGCTCACCCTGCGCACTATGCGCGCGGATGTCGAGC
>QJYK01000175.1 GCA_003248075.1 Gemmatimonadota bacterium
GGCCGGGACGCGGTTACTGGCAGCTCCGTACCGACTACACGATCCGCGCTCGCCTGGACCCCTCGACACAGACCATCACGGGGACCGAGACCATCCTGCTCCACAACCGGAGCCCCCAGGAGCTCGGCGACATCCTCCTGCGTCTGGACCACAACATCTTCCGCGCAACCGTCCCACGCGGCTTCTCCGTGCCCGCCGAGACCACGGACGGTATGATCGTGACCCGTCTCGCGGTGAACGGGCGACAGGTGGACCTCGACGCGCCCCCGACCCCGGGCCGCGGCCGCCAGGGCACCGCGCCGCAGCTCGGGACCGCCGGCATGGACCAGACGCTCGCGCGGGTCACGTTGGAGGATGCCGTCGAGGCCGGCGAGACCGCCACGCTCGAGATCGACTGGCACACGAAGCTGCCCGGCGGACCCGGTGGCCAGGGGCACCGAATGACGCAACGCTGGGGCGACACGCTCTTCCAGCCGACGCAGTGGTTCCCGCGGGTCGCCAAGTACGACGATCTGCGAGGGTGGGACACACAGGTCTACCTCGGCCCCGCAGAGTTCTACAACAACTTCGGTCGCTTCGAGGTGAGCATCGACGTGCCGGCCGGTTGGGTCGTGAGCGGGACCGGCGTCCTGCAGAACCCCGAGCAGGTGCTGACGGCCACGGCGCGGGAGCGTCTTTCGCGCGTCCTCGATTCGGACGCCACGACCACGATCGTCGCGCCGGACGAGATCGGGCCCGGGAAGGCGACCGCGCCCGGAGACCGGCTGGTGTGGCACTTCGTGGCGGACAGCGTGAACGACTTCGCCTGGGCCACCGCGAAGAAATTCGTCTGGCAGGCGACGCGCGCCACGATCCCCGGCAGGGGCCCCGTGCCGATCCACATGGTGTATCTGCCCGGCCGGGCGGGACTCTTCTCCGACGCGGGCGAGATCACCCGGCACGCCCTCGAGTTCTACTCGAAGCTCTGGGCCCCGTATCCGTTCCCCCAGCTCACGCTGCAGGATGGGCCGAGCGCGGGCATGGAGTATCCCATGGTCATCAACTCCAACCGCGGCGCCGCCGACCACGAGACCGGCCATCAGTGGTGGCCCATGATGGTCGGGAACAACGAGACCTGGTACGGCTGGATGGACGAGGGCTTCAACCAGTACATGAACATCCTGTCGAGGGCGGACCGAGACGGTCAGCCGGCGAACCTGGACGGGCTGGGCCAACGGTACGGCGGCGTGAGCGGCGATGAGTGGGAGCCACCCATGATGTGGGCCGCCAACTGGGCGGGCCCGCTGTACGGCTTTCAGACCTACTCGAAGACACCGCTCATGCTCTCCATGCTCGGAGGGATCGTGGGAGACAGCGCGGTCCAGCGCGCGCACTCCGAGTACACGAAAGCGTGGGCGTTCAAGCATCCCTCCCCGTGGGACTACGTGTTCTTCATGGACCGCACGCTGGGGCAGGACCTCGGATGGTTCTGGTACTACTGGCTGTGGACGACCGAGTCCGTGGACGGGTCCATCGCGAGGGTCGCCACGTCCGCGGGGAAGACGACCGTGACCGTCCGCCAGGACGGCCAGATGCCGTCGCCCGTGGTGCTCGAGGTCCGCTTTGCCGCGGGCGGCCCCGCGGTCCAGCCGATGGAGAACGCGCGGATGGTGGACGAGCGAACCGCGATCGTGACCTGGCCCGTCGACGTCTGGTTCGCGGGCAGCCGGACCTTCGACGCCGTCCTCGACTTCGGAGGGCGGACCATCGAGCGCGTCACGCTCGACCCGCACGGTCGCTTCCCGGACAGGAACCCGGACGACAACGTCTGGCCGGGCCCGGCACGTTGATCGCGAGACTGCTCGGGGCCGCCCGGCGCCTCCGCCGGGCGCCCCTCTTCGCGGCGAGCGCGGTCGGCGTCCTGGCGCTCGGCGTGGGCGCCCTCGCGGCCGTGGTCACGCTGGTTTCAAGGGTGGTGCTCGACCCCCTTCCGGTCCGGGACCAGAGCCGGCTCGTGGTGGCCTGGACCGACGCGCGCGTGCGCGACGTGGCGCACTTCCCCTACACGGCGCCGATGTTCGAGGCCGCCGAGCGCGGCGGCGTCCCGGCCTTTGCGTCGGTCGCAGCCGTCGGGTCCTGGGGCACGGGCGAGGTCGCGCTCGAGGACGCGGACGGGCCGACAACCCTCCGGTGGGCGCGCACCCTCGGCGACTTCTTCGGCGTCCTGGGCGTCGAGCCCTCGTTCGGACGGCTTCCCGACGCCGAAGACGATCGCCCCGGCGCATCGGGGCGGGTAGCCGTGATCTCCGACGGGCTCTGGGAGCGCCGATGGGGGCGCTCCGCGTCTGCGGTCGGGGGCTCATTGGTCACGCGGACGGGGACGTACACGATCGTCGGGATCGCACCCGCCGACTTCGACTACCCCAGGGGCGCAGAGGTATGGTCTCCGACGCGCCCATCGTATCCGAGCTGGGAGACCGATCTGCCGCTCCTCGAGCTCGACCTGGTGGCCCGGCTCGCCGACGGGGCGACGCCTGCGCTCGCCGTGGCCCAGCTTCGAGCGCTTCCGCCGACGCCGGAGCTGCAACGGCTGTACACCGACGCGTTCCCGGTCGTGCGACCGTTCACGCACGTGGTGCTGGGTGACCTGCGACCGACCCTCTATGTGCTGCTCGGGGGTGCGCTCCTCGTCCTGCTCGTCGCGGCCCTGGACCTCGCCAACCTGGTCCTCGTTCGCGCGGTGTCGGCGGCTCGGGACGTCGCCGTCCGGCGCGTCCTCGGCGCAGACGGCTCCGACCTGTCGAGGGACGCGGCGGCGGAGGCGCTCGTCCTCTGGCTCGTCGGGTCGGCGGCCGGCACCGGGCTGGCGTGGTCCGCGATCCGGGTCCTGCTTCCGCTGGCTCCCTCCGGACTCCCGCGGTTGGAGTCGGTCACCGGTCTCGATCCCCGGTCGCTGCTCGTCGCGGCGTCGGCGTCGCTCATCGTCGTGCTGGCCGCGGTCCTCCTCCCGCTCAGGCACGCCGCCGCGAGCGATCCGGCGCGTGCACTCGGGGGACGCGCCTCGGGCGTCGGCCGGGGCGAGGTTCGCCTACGCCGGGCGATCATCGGAGGTCAGATCGGCTTGGCCGTCTGGGTCGCCGCGATGGGCCTGCTCGCCGCACGCTCCGTCGCCGCCCTTCGCGGTCTCGACCCCGGCTTTCGGCCGGACGACCTGTGGACCGTCGCGCTCGACTACCGGGACCCTTCGGGCGGTAGTGGAGCCCACGACGGTTGGGTCGCCGAGCTCGAGTCCGCGACCGAGGCGCTGCGGGCGACTGCGGGCGTGATCGACGTCACGCCACTCCAGATGCCGCCGCTCCCCGGGAACGGCGCCTGGCAGTCCACGGCCTTCAGGGAGGGGCAAACCGCGGAGGAAGCGGCCGGGGTCAACCCGTACCTCATGTGGGAGTTCGTGCTGCCGAACGTCTTCGACGTGCTCGGTGTCCCGGTCGTGCGCGGCCGCGGCTTCGACGACGGAGACGTGGACGGTGCACCCCCCGTGGTCGTTATCAACGAGAGCGCGGCCCGAGCCTACTGGCCCGGCGAGGACGCGATCGGACAGCGGATCTGGGTCCCATGGGGGGGCGGACCGGAGCGCCCCTGGGCCGTGATCGGGGTCGTGGGGGACACTCGGTACGGGATGCTGACCGACCTGCGCCCGTCGATCTATTACCCGCTGCGCCAGAGCGGGATGTTCCGCTCACAGCAGCTTCTCGTGCGCACGGACGGGAGTGGCGCCGCGCTCATGGCGGCCGCGCGCGCGGCTCTGGCGGCCCATGCGCCCGCCTTCAGACCGATGTCCGTCCAGTCGGTGCGTGCGCGCCTCGCCGAGCCCGTGGTGCGGCCCCGCTTCGCCGCCCTCCTCCTGGCCGTTTTCGCTGCGGCCGCGCTCCTCCTGGCCGTCATCGGCGTCTACGGGGTGATGGCATATATGGTGCGCAGTCGGCGGAGGGAGATCGGCGTCCGTCTGGCGTGCGGCGCGACCCCCCTCGCTTCCGGCGCGCTCGTCCTTCGCCAGGGGCTCGCGATCACCGGAGCAGGCGCCGCGGTCGGGCTGGCGGGCGCCGTCGCGAGCGGATCACTGTTCCGCTCGCTCCTGTTCGGCGTCGGCCCCTCGGATCCGACCTCACTCGCGCTGGCCACACTTTCGGGCGTGCTCGTCGCGGCGCTGGCGTGCTGGCTTCCCGCACGCCGGGCCGCGGCCGTGGATCCGGCCGTCGCGCTCCGCTCGGACTGAGGCGGCTAGCGGCGCTTCAGGACGTAGTGCCCCCCGCCCTGGTCCACGCGGAGCTGTGTAATCCGCCCGCCCTCGCGCACGAACCAGAGGCGCGTCCCGCCCTGCTGCCAGATCAGCCCGTCGACGTGCTTCGGGCGCATCGCCGCTTGGGGCGGAGCGCCCTCCGGAGTGAACACGAGGTCGCTGCCCGCACGCGAGACCACCATGCGCATCTCCCGGCCCCGCGACGGGCCCACGTACGTGCCCAGGAGCTCGTCCGCATCGCCCGCGAACGGGGTCGCAGCGATCTCGGGGACCGGGCCCAGCACCAGGTCCACCAGGCCCTGACCCAGCGCGCCGGGCCCGGGCGGGCCGGCGGTGTTCTGGAGCACGATCACGATGAGCCCCTCGTCGGGGTAGTAGCGCCCGTCCGATAGGAAGCCGTTGATGCCGCCACCGTGGGCGATCGAGCGGCGTCCGCCCGGGGCGTCGACTCCGAGGCCCATCGCGTAGCGGATCGGCGTGCCGTCCTCCAGGGGCCGGGGCGTCGTCATCGACCGGTACGACTCGGCGGAGACCACACGGCCGCCGTGGAGCGCCTGGTTCCACGCGACCATGTCGCGCACCGTCGAGCACAGGGACCCTGCGGCGAACGGCCACGTGTGGTCCAGGTAGGCCTTGCGCACGAGACCGTCCGGACCCGCGTCGTACCCGTGTGCCCGCTTCTCCCGGATCGCGTTCTCCGAGCAGTAGTACGACGACGTCATGCCCGCGGGAGCGAAGAGATGCTCGGCCACATAGTCCTCGTACTCCTGCCCGCTCACCTTCCCGATGATGAGACCGAGCAGAAAGTACGCGGAGTTGTTGTAGATCTGGGCCGTGCCCGGCTCGAACTCGAACGGCTCGTTCTCGACCAGCGTGACCAGCGAGTCACGGGGCAGCCTGCGTACCGAGATCTCACCGAACACCGGCATCTCCGTGTAGCCCTTGATGCCGGACGTGTGGTCGAGGAGCCGGCGCAGCGGCACGCGATGGCCGTTGGCGTCGAACTCCGGCAAGTAGGTGGTGAAGTCCGCGTCCAGGTCGAGCTTGCCGGCCTCGACCAGCTGCATGATCGCCGCCGCCGTGAACTGCTTCGTGATCGAGCCGATCTCGTACGAGGCGCTGCCGTCCTCCGGCGTCGGGACGTGCCACTCCAGGTCGGCCTGGCCATAGCCGCGCATGAGCAGCGTGTCCGCGCCGCGCACGACGGCCACCGAGACCCCCGCCATGTTCGGTAGGCCGGCGTGTGCTCGCGCCGTCGAGTCGAGCGCCTCGACGAGGCGCGCCCGGTCACGGATCTGCGCCGAGGCGGACGACGCGACGCAGAGCAGCAGGAGCGCCCCGCCGAGGGCGACCCCCGCCCGCCGGCGCATCACCACCACTCCTTCTGCAGCTCGGCGAGCGCGGCGCTCCCCGGACACAGCACGTCGTACGGAAGATCCACCAGCGGACCCTCCACCGTGTTCTCGAAAGCGTGCATGTCTTCCCCGGTCTCCTCGAGGTAGAGGAGGCCGGTCGCCACCTCGCCTCGGTTGCGTACCTGGCGGAGGTGCTCGAGCACCGCGCCCCGGTCCGTCGGGTCGTAGTCGGCGTCCACCTTGTTGAAGCGGACCGCGCTGCCGTCGTGCATCGTCACGGAGCGCGTCGCCCCCTCGCCGTACTCTGCGGTGATCTCGCGACGCAGCGGAACGAAGTCGGTTTCGACCACCTCGTGCATGTGCGCCCGCGTGTGCGCGTAGCTCTTGGTCGAGCCCTTGTGATCGTTGAAGGTCACGCACGGTGAGATGACGTCCACGAACGCGAAGCCCTTGTGCCTCATCCCCGCCTTGAGGATCGGCACCAGCTGCCGCTTGTCGCCCGAGAAGGAGCGGGCCACGAACGTCGCGCCCAGGGACAGCGCGAGGTTCACCGGGTCGATCGGGCCGTGGCGGTTGATCTCGCCTCCCTTCGACCGCGTGCCGACGTCCGCGGACGCCGAGAACTGACCCTTGGTCAAGCCGTACACGCCGTTGTTCTCCAGCACGTACAGCATGTTCACGTTGCGCCGGATCGCGTGGCACAGCTGGCCCAGCCCGATCGACAGCGAGTCGCCGTCGCCCGAGATCCCCACGTAGAGGAGGTCCTGGTTCGCGGCGTTCGCCCCCGCGGCGATCGAGGGCATGCGTCCATGCACGGAGTTGAAACCGTGGGCCTCACGAATGAAGTAGGCCGGCGTCTTCGACGAGCACCCGATCCCCGAGAGCTTGGCGACCCGGTGTGGCTCGATGTCGAGCTCGTAGAAAGCCTGGATGAGCGCGCTCGTGACCGAGTCGTGCCCGCACCCGGCGCACAGCGTGGACATCGTCCCCTCGTAGTCCCGGGGCGTGAGGCCCAGGGCATTGACCTTCATCCTGGGGTGCCGCGCGACCGGCTTTGCGATGTACGTCATGAGGCCGCCTCCGCGACGGCGTGGGCGAGCACGGGCCGGACCCCGTCCAGCACGTGCCCCTTGCTGAGGGGTTGACCGCCGTAGTAGCGAACGGACACCAGCTTGTCCCGCGGGCACCCCGTCTCCTGCGAGAGCATGGTCAGCAACTGGGCGTCACGGTTCTGCTCGATGACGAACACCGTTTCGTGCACGTCGAGGAAGCGTGCGATCTCGTCCGAGAACGGGAAGCCGCGGACGCGCAGGTAGTCCACGTCCATGCCGCCGCGCGCGAGCTCGTCCCGCGCCTCCAGCACCGCCCAATGGCACCCGCCGATGGAGATCATCCCGATCGGCGAGCCGCCGTTCGCCACGTGGACCTGGGGCGCAGGCACGTGCGCCGCCGCGGACTGGATCTTGGCCGCGAGTCGGTCCACAACCTCGAGGTAGGCTTCCGAGTCCTCGGTGTACTTCCCGTACTTGTCGTGGCCCGAGCCCCGCGTGAAGTACGCGCCTCTGGGGTGAACGCCCGGGAGCGTGCGGTAGGGGATGTGGTCCCCGTCCACGTCCAGGTAGCGGCTGAACGACCTCACCTGTTCCAGCTCCTCGGCGCTCAAGACCTTGCCCCGGTCAGGCCTGTAGGCGTCGTCCCACTCGAGCCGTGGGATCATCCAGTCGTTCATCCCGATGTCGAGGTCGGACACCAGGAAGACCGGTGTCTGGAAGCGCTCGGCCAGATCGAAGGACTGCACGGCGAACTCGAAGCACTCCTTCGGGTTCGCGGGATAGAGCGCGATATGTTTCGTGTCTCCATGAGACGCGTATGCGGTCAGCAGGAGGTCGCCCTGCTGCGTGCGGGTGGGCATGCCCGTCGAAGGGCCCGTACGCTGCACGTCGATGAAGACCGACGGAACCTCGGCGTAGTACGCGAGCCCGATGAACTCACTCATCAGGTCGATGCCCGGGCCGCTGGTCGGCGTGAAGGCTCGAGCCCCTGCCCAACCGGCGCCGATCACCATGCCGGCCGCCGCCAGCTCGTCCTCCGCCTGCAGGATGCAGTACCGGTTGCGGCCGCCTTCCTTGTCCACGCGGAAGCGCTCGCACCACTCCTTGAATCCGTCCATGACGGACGTGGCCGGGGTGATGGGGTACCACGCACCAACCGTGGCGCCGGCGTACACGCAGCCGAGGGCGGTCGCCGCGTTCCCGGTCACCATGACGCAGTCCTTCGTCGCGTCCATGGTCTGGAGACGGATCGGCAACGGGCACGACCAGTGCTCACGCGCGTACTCCGCCCCCATGTTGATCGCCACGAAGTTCGAGTCGATGAGCGCTGGCTTGTGGCTGAACTTCTCCTCGAGCATGCCACGGACGACCTGCATGTCGATGTCGAGCAGCGCCGACAGCGCGCCGACGTAGCCGATGTTCTTCATGAGCACGCGCTCGCGGGCACGATCGAAGCGTTCCGTGCACATGCGTGCGAGCGGGATCCCCAGGAAGGTGACGTCGTCGCGGCGTAGCTCGTCCTCGATCTCCTTGGACGAGTCGTACAGGAGCCACCCTCCCCCCTGCACCTCGGCGATGTCGCGCGCGAGGCTCTGCGGATTCATCGCGACGATGAGCTGGAAGTCGGGGCTGCGAGCCGTGTAACCGTCCTTGTTCACCCGGATCTCGTACCACGTCGGCAGACCCTGGATATTGGACGGGAACACGTTCTTCCCCGACACCGGGATGCCCATGCGGAAGAGGGCCTGCAGCAACAGGCCGTTGGCGCTGGCGGACCCGGTGCCGTTGACCGTCCCGATCTTGATGGCGAAGTCGTTTACAGCGCTGCGGTCGTGGCCCAAGTGTCGTGTCCTGCGTAGGGGACGAGAAGATCGAACTTGCGCATGTCCCAGGCCGCTGTGGGGCAGCGCTCGGCGCACAGGCCGCAGTGCACGCACAGGTCCTCGTCCTTCACCATGACGCGGCGGGTCTGCGGCAGCTCTTCGGAGACGTAGATGTCCTGCTTGAGGTTCTCCGCGGGGGCGGTCAGGCGCTGACGGAGCTCCACTTCCGTCCCGTTCTCGGTGATCGTGAGGCAGTGCAGCGGGCACACGTCGATGCACGCGTCGCACTCGATGCACAGATTCGCCGTGAAGTCCGTCTGGATGTCGCAGTTGAGGCAGCGCTCCACCTCGCGCGCCGCCTCGTCCACGTCGTAGCCGAGCTCCGCTTCGACTCCGATCCCCGCGAGCCGGTCACGGAGATCCACGTAGCGCATCGCGGTGCGCGCGTTCGGATCGTAGTCGTTCGAGTAGCTCCACTCGTGGATCCCCATCTTCTGGGAAACCAGGTTCATCCCGTAGTCGGGCCGCTCCGCGAGCGGGATCCCGTGGCAGTGATTGTGGATCGAGATCGCCGCCTGATGCCCATGCTCGACCGCCCAGATGATGTTCTCGGGCCCCCAGGCGGCGTCGCCCCCGAAGAACACCCCGGGAAGCGAGCACTGCATCGTGCCGCGGTCCACCACCGGCATGTCCCAGTCGTTGAACTCGATGCCCATGTCGCGCTCGATCCAGGGGAAGGCGTTCTCCTGCCCGATGGCCACGATGACGTCGTCGGCCGGGATGAATACCTCCTCGACGGCTCGGGAGCGCTGCTTGCCCTTGTCGTCCTCGTACCATTCGACCACGTCGAACGTCATTCCCCTGAGCTGGCCGTCCTCCACGACGAAGGCTTTCGGGGAGTGGTATTCCATAACCTCGACCTGCTCGCCTTCGGCGTCCTCCAGCTCCCAGTCGGACGCCTTGAAGTCGGCGCGTCCGCGACGGGCCATGACCTTCACGTCCGTGCCGCCGAGGCGCTTGGCGGTGCGGCAGCAATCCATCGCGGTATTGCCGACGCCGATGACCAGCACACGCTCGCCGATCGTGTCGATGTGCTGGAACGCGACCGACTCGAGCCAGTCGATGCCGATGTGCACCCTGTCGCTGTCGTAGCGCCCGGGAAGCTCCAGGTTCTTGCCGCGCGGGGCGCCCACACCCACGAACACGGCGTCGAACCCGTCATCCAGGAGCCCCTTCATGCTCTCGACCGGCGTGTTCAGCCGAACGTCGAGACCCATGTCGACGACGTAGGCTATCTCCTCGTTCAGGACCTTCGCCGGGAGCCGGAACGCCGGGATGTTCGTGAGCATGAGCCCACCCAGCTTGTCGTGCTTCTCGAAGAGCACCACCTCGTAGCCCTGTGGGAGCAGGTCGTTCGCCACGGTCAGTGATGCCGGCCCGCCTCCGATGAGCGCCACCCGCTTCCCGTTCTTGACCGGTGGCGCCTTGGGGAGGCGGTCCGTGATGTCCTCGCGCAGATCGGCTGCGACCCGCTTCAATCTGCAGATCGCCACGGGCTTCCCGTCGACGCGGGTGCGCCGGCACGCGGGCTCACAGGGACGGTCGCAGGTGCGCCCCAGGATGCCAGGGAACACGTTCGAAGCCCGATTGAGCATGTACGCGTCCGAGTAACGCCCCTGTGCGATCAGACGGATGTACTCGGGAACGTTGGTGTGGGCCGGACACGCCCACTGGCAGTCGACGACCTTGTGATAGTACTGCGGATCCCGTGTATCGGTTGGCTGCATTCCAGTCTCACTACCTTTGATGTCGGAGCCGCCGACGCCCTGCGCGAGGGCACGGCGAGGTCGAAGAGAGCCCGCTTCGCCATGATGCCGGCCGCCGGCCGCGGTTCGCAAGCGGTCCGTCGGGGGAGCCCGCCCCCGGTGGGCCCCGCCGCGTCCCGCCCCGCTTGCCACCGGACGGACGCCGAGCCCGACGGTGGTCGACCTTCTACCCGTGAGAGGCCGGATCGGATCGCGCGCATGGACGCGGACCGGCCCCGTCGGCCGCTACTCGACGTCGAACTCCGTGTTCCGGAGGACTTCGAGATAACCCAGGGCGCGATTCGCCCGGCGCACGTCGCAGTAGTCGTAGATGATGGCCCCCGAGCCGATCCGCACCGAGGGATTGGCGCCGTTCAGACCTCCCACGAGCATCCCGCGTATGTCCACGATGGCCGCGTCCGGCACGTCGGCCAGCCGTCCCGACAGGATGATCCCGTCCCAGGCGAACCCGGACGTCGCCCTGAAGGCCCCGGTCACGATCAGCGCCCCCCGTCCCGACCACCACGAGTCGGCCGTCAGATCACCCGAGTAGCGCACGAGCGGGAAGGAGTCTGCGGGGAGCGAAGTGTAATCGGGAGGCGCACCGTCGAACTGGACCGGAAAGGACGGGTTGGTCAGCACGTCCCAGCGCAGGCCCAGGGCCCGGTAGACATCGTCCGCGGTGAGGTACTGCGTCGCGGGAGGATTTCCTGAGATGGTCCCACCCCCCACGACTGCGACGCTTCCCGCCGTCGCCACACCCGAGGTGCCCGCGGTCCCCCCACCTGGACACGTCGCGCCGTCCGACGCGTCGAATCCGATCACCGAGGCGCCGTTCTCCACGCTGAGCGCACCACCCGAGACGACCAACGCCCCCAGGTGGGGCACGGGCTCGCGCCTGTGCCAGGCGTACGTCCCCACGACGCGCCGGGCGGGAATGCCCGGAAACCGTAGGTCCGTGACGCTCCCCACCGACCTCACATAGTAGAGGCTGTTGGCCGAGTCCGGCGCGACCAGCCGCTGCACCGTCACCGTCGCGACCCCTCCGCCGATCGCGTAGGTCACCGAGTCGGTGATCTGGCCGATGTGCTCGCCGAGAAAGCGCTGAAGGCCTGCGTGGGCCACGGCCCGAGCCTGTTGGCCGTCCCGCTGGTACCCGGCCAAGGCGAATTCCGACGTCACCACCAGGTACCCCGCGGCCGCGGCCACGCCGATGGCGAAGAGCAGTAGCACGACCAGGGCGAGGGCGAAGCCCGAGCGGGCGCGCGGGTCCGTCATCGACTGTTCCGCAGGTAGACGTTCACCGCCCACCCGTAGGTCAGCTCGGACTGTCCACCGGTCTCCGGGCGCTCGTGCGCCCTCGCCGCGAGGCGGACCGCGTCGATCGCGTCCAGCGCGGCCCCGGAGACGGTGCTCAGGTAGCCCGAAGCCCCGGTCCGGTATTGGAAGTGGGCCGTGGTGTCCATCCCGGTGACCAGCTCCTGCAGGGTCCCTCGGTAGCGTCCCCGGAAGAGCCCGATCGACGAGGAATCCATCACGGATCGTTGATACCGGATCTCCGTCTCGCCGTACAGCATGAGGACCTCGCCCAGCGCCGGCAGGGTGGGAGCGTAATCGTCGAGTCGCCGGAGTCGCTCGAACGAGTCCGCGATCCCGGTCGTGTCCGCCCCGTTTTGCGCGCAATCGCGCGCGGGCCGGCCTCCCGGTTGGGTGATCGTGGGCCACCCGGGGATGTCGAAGTAGCTCCACCTTGCGGTGACGGGGTCACGCACGGCGAAGCCGGTGACCTCGGTGGTGTCCAATGGAGCGATGCCCGGGCCCCCCTGCAGGTGGACCACCACCCGGTTGGACGGGAGCACGGCGCACACGACCGCGAGCGCCAGGGGAGCCCGCAGGACCATTCGGTCGCGCTCGGCGACGACGAAGCCCCCCCGCATCAACGAGCGCAGGTCGGCGGAAACGAGGTCGGTGGCCGTGCGGGCGTTGTCGTGTGCGCGGCTGCGCTGGAGCTGCAGCGCGTAGTAGCGGTTCTGCACCAGGAACACCGTGCTCACCAGGATCACGATCAACGATGATATGGTCAGGGCGACGACGGCCTCGACGAGCGTGAATCCGGCTCGCGTGCGCATCAACGCGCCGACGAGTACGAGGTCGCCGCGTAGGACGGCTCCCCGCCCGCCTCAGGGACCACTCCGACCTCCACGCGATAGAGCAGGCCGGTCACCGCGGTCACGGTGGCCGAGCGAACGTACGGCTGGCCACGGATCGTGACGGTGTCGGTGCGCATGCCTGTGGCGAGGGAGTCGAACGGCGTCGCTTCCAGCGAGTCCAACCACTCCTGTGTGCGCACCACGAGCTCGGACGTGACCGCGGCCCTGTCCATCTGGCGCGACAGGGACGCGGTGATGCGAAGCACCATCAGGACGCCGGCCGAAAAGATCAGCAGCGCGCCGATGACCTCGATCAGCGTGAAGCCTCCTCCCGGCGGCACGCGGCCACCCCCGACCGGGGACCTCAACTCTCCGCTACCCGGGACGCGCCCATGCCATTGAAGAATACGGTGTAGCTCGTGCTGCCGGCCGAGAAGCGCGCCTCGCCCAGGGTCCCCGACCCCTCGAGAGACTCGGCAACGCCCCGCGCCGAAAAGACCACGGAGTCCCCCGGGGTAGTCAGGTCGATCGCCGCGACCCGGAGGTCGCCGCCCGTGAAGCGACGGCGCACGATCTCCGTGCCCGTGACCTGTGTGGCGAGGACGTACCAGCGGCCGCTCTCGTAGAACCGGATCACGACCGGCTCGCGGGCGCGAACCGCGGCACCGCGCGCCAACGCGAGGTCGCGCGCGAAGACCTGAGCGGCGCGCTGCGCGGAGCTGCGATGGACATACCCGCTGAAGGTCCAGCCGGCGAAGGCGAGCAGCACCGCGCCGACCGCCAGAACGACCGTGAGCTCCAGAATCGTGAAGCCACGGTGGCCATGTGTCGAGCGTCCACGCGCGCCAATCGCCAACTTCGATCTCCTAGACGTTCGCCAGTTTGATCCTACGAGGCCTTCGAGCGCATCGACAGTATCGGCCGACAGGGGCGTCGACGGGTACCCCCTCCCGTGTGCCGCGCCTATGTTCCCTAACCCGGAGGGCCGGTCGCTCACCGCGACCCTCCACGCATCCCTGGAGGTCGATTGAGGCTCGCCCGCACAGTCCTCTCGGTCCTCGTCGCTGTGTCC
Source organism: Gemmatimonadota bacterium (assembly GCA_003248075.1). Lineage (GTDB taxonomy): Bacteria > Gemmatimonadota > Gemmatimonadetes > Longimicrobiales > Gaopeijiaceae > SZUA-318. The sequence goes on from QJYK01000175.1 coordinate 13,537, forward strand.
ATGATCCCCCGAAGCGCCTTGGCCCAGGCCTCGACGCCGGTGGCGGCCCGTGCGAGCGTGGATGCCGGCTTTCGACCGACCCTGCTCGCCGGAGGCGCGGCGGTCCTCGTCGGTGGCTCGGGTCTCCTGGGCGTCGATGGGAATGTCATGTTCGGCGGCGGAGGCTGGATCCAGCTCGGCGAGTCGAACCTGGAGACCGGGGGATCGACCACCGGCTTCCGTCTGCGTCTCGCCTACGGAGGATTGGTCGTCGACTGGCTCCTGGGGGATCGGGCCCTCGGGCAGGTCACGCTGCGTGCCCTGCTCGGCGCCGGCAACGCGAAGGTGTTCCTCGCGGCGGGAGACATCGAAGCCGAGACCGGTGCCGACAACTTCGGCGTGATCGAGCCGGAGATCGCGCTCCACCGCCGCCTCATCGGGCCCGTCTCGGGAACGGCGGGCGTCGCCTACCGGGTCGTCTTCGGTCTCGAGGACCTCACGGGTGTATCCGAGAGCGATATTCGGGGCCCCTCGCTTCGCGTGGGGCTCGCTTTGCGAAACTTCTGAGCGCGGCGACGTCGCGTCAGGACATCCGTTCCGCGGCGCTGGCCAGCTCCCTCACGGCAACCGACGCAGCGGCCAATCCCGTGTCCGTCTCCGAGCGGATCTCGGAGAGGATCGAGCGGAAGCGCTCGAGCTCCCGCCCGCGGGAGCGGATGACCGCCTCGGTGGCCTCGGCGACATCGTCCGCGGGGGCGGCACGCACCACCGCCGTGACCAGACGCCGGTGCGCGCGCGACAGGTCGTCGGCGACCGCGTGGGCCGCCCTCTGTTCCCACGGGCCGCGTGCCGCGGACGCGAAGGTCGCCCGCCGCAGCCACGGGATCTCGAATGCCTCCGACAGCCGGTAGTAGGCGGAGCCGGCCGCGACCTCGGACGCACCGGTCTCCCGTGCGATGTCGAGGATCTCCAGGATCTGATCGAGGAAGCGGAGCGTGATCAGGCTTCGGGCGAACTCCTCACCGGCGCCGAGGCGCCTCAACTCTCCCACCCGCTTCTCGTACAGGGTGCGCTCCTCGCCGGCCACGAGATCGGCGAACCCGGTCCGCACCTTCGACAGGCCCTCTGCGTTCTGCTCCACGACTCCGACGAGGGGTGCCTCCGGATCCAGATGGGCCAGGACCCAGCGCGTCGTGCGCTCGAGCACCCGCGCGAGTCCGAGCATCCAGCGGTAGGACACGTCTACGTCCATGGCACCCTGCTGGCGCGCCATCTCGCCCATCAGAGAGCGGTGATCGGCCAGCCGCGACGCGACCAGCCACGCCCGGACCACCTCGTCCTCCGTGTGCCCGGTGTCGCGCACCAGTCGGTTGACGAAGGTGGCGCCCATCAGGTCCACCAGGTCGCTCGTGAGCTGTCCAGCGATGATCTCACGTCGCAGCCGGTGCCCCTCGAGAGAGCCCCGCCCGGCGGCCTGGCACGCCTGGGCCGGGAAGTAGCCCAACAGGTAGCGCTCCGTCATGGGATCGTCGGGGAGCAGGCCCTTCAGCAAGCGCGTCTTGAGGGCGAGCTTCGCGTACGCCAGCAGGATGCAGAGCTCCGGACGCGCAACGGTATCCCCGGCCTCCGCCCTCTCCACGAGCACGTCGGTCGTAGGCAGCCCCTCGGACGCCCGGTCCAGCTCGCCGGTCTTTTCCAGGCTGACCATGAGATCCCTGAAATCGTCCAGCGAGGTCCGTGCCCTGAGCTGGTCGAGGGAGATCGCCAGGCTCTGGGAACGGTTGTTCTCGAGGACGAGGTGCGCGACGTCCTCCGTCAGCTCCTCCAGGAGCTGGTTGCGCCGCTCCGGGCTCATCGCCCCTTCCGTCACCGCAGGAGCGAGCAGGATCTTCAGGTTGACCTCGTGGTCCGACATGTCCACGCCGCCCGAGTTGTCGAGGGCGTCGGTGTTGAGCCGTCCATCCCGCAGCGCGAACTCGATGCGGGCACGCTGGGTGAAGCCCAGGTTACCGCCCTCACCAACCACCTGGCAGCGCAACTCCCCGACGTCGATCCGAACCGCGTCGTTGGAGGGGTCTCCCGCATCCGCATGGGACTCCGACGCGGACTTCACGTAGGTCCCGATGCCCCCGTTCCAGAGCAGCTCGACCGGCGCGCACAAAACCGCCCGGATGAGACTTTCGCCGTCCATGACCGCCGCATTCTCGGCTCCCAGACCGAGGGCGCGCCGCGCCTCCGGCGTCAGCTCCACCTCCTTGGCAGCGCGCGGGAAGATCATTCCCCCCTTGCTCAGCAGGCCGCGATCGTAGTCGTCCCAACTCGACCGTCCGAGCGCGAACATCCGCTTGCGTTCCGCGAAGGTCGTGGTCGGATCCGGATCCGGGTCGATGAAGACGTGCCGATGATCGAAGGCGGCGACCAGGCGGATCTGTTCGGACAACAGCATCCCGTTGCCGAAGACGTCACCGCTCATGTCGCCGATGCCGGCCACGGTGAAGGGCTCCGTCTGGATGTCCTTGCCCATCTCCCGGAAATGTCGCCTCACGCACTCCCACGCCCCGCGCGCCGTGATGCCGACCGCCTTGTGGTCGTACCCGTTCGAGCCGCCGGACGCGAACGCGTCGCCGAGCCAGAATCCGTACTCGCCCGAAACGGCGTTGGCGAGGTCGGAGAACGTCGCGGTCCCCTTGTCGGCAGCGACGACCAGGTAGGGATCGGGCTCGTCGAAGCACACCACGCCTTCCGGCGGCACGGTGGCACCCGCGGCGTCGAGGTTGTCGGTGATGTCGAGTAACCCGCGGATCAGCGTCCGATACTGTTCCCTGCCCTCCGCGAACCGTGCCTCGGCATCTCCGTTGATGCGCCGGGTCACGAAGCCGCCCTTGGAACCGGAGGGCACGATGACCGCGTTCTTCACCACCTGGGTCTTCACCAGGCCCAGGATCTCGGTGCGGAAGTCGTCGGGCCGGTCGCTCCAGCGGATCCCGCCTCGAGCGACCCGACCCGCCCGCAGGTGCACGCCCTCCATGCGCGAAGAGTGCACCCACACCTCGTACAGCAGCCGCGTCTGCTTCAGGAACTCGATGTTCCGGCAAGAGAACTTGAAGGACACGTACGGGACGCCTCCGGACCGCACCCGCGGCGCGGTTCCGCCGTGTCGATAGAAGTTCGTGCGCATCGTGCCCGTGATCAGGTCCTCGAGACGACGCAAGGCCCGGTCGTCGGTGAGGGCGTGCACACCGCGCAGGGAGCCGAGGAACGCCGCCTGGATGTCGGTGGCGATCTCGAGGCGCTCGCCGTTCGACAGACCCGAGGAGTGATCGAAACGGGTCCGGAAGAGGTCGAAGAGCTCCCGAGCCAGGCCGGGGTAGCGCACGAGCGCGGCGGGGAGCGCAAGCCGGCTGGGCACGGCGCGGGTCTGGAACGCGTATCCCGCATAGGCGCGCAACACGTCGACCTCGCGCCAATGCAGCCCGGCTCCGAGCACGAGCTGGTTGAGCGAGTCGTTGACCGCGTCCCCGCATCGAACCGCCAGGATCGCCTCGGACACCAGCTTCCCGCGGGCCTCGATGTCCAGGCGTCGCCCCTCCCGGTCCTGCACCGCGAACGCGTAGATCGTCGCGCTGCCCGCTTCGTCGCCTCGGAGCTCGAACGGGGCCACGGCGATCACGCGGAGCCCCGCGTTCTCGAGGATGGGCATGAACTCCGAAAGAATCAGCCGCTCGCCCCGCAGGTACAACTTGAGCTCGGTGACGTCCTGGAACCCGGGGGCCGCCACGGCGCCTCCCCGGTTGCGGAGCCCGATGCGGATGTCGCGGCCGTCCGCCTCCATGCCCTCGAGCTCGAGGATGTCGTCGACGGCGATCTCCGGATCCGTGGCAGCCTGGTACTCCGGGCCGAAGGCACGGCCGTACCGGCTCGCGAGCCTCCGCGCCACGTCGGCCGGGCTGACGCGCTCCAGCCCCTCGCGCACGCGATCGGTCCACGAACGGATCAACCGACCCACCGTCTGCTCCAGCTCGGTCGCGCGCACCGCCTCCAGCCGCTCCGGGCGTGTGGCCACGTAGAAGTGCAGCCGGGCCTGGTCTCCGGATCCCAGTGCGAGATGGTAGTTCAGCACGTCGCCGCCGAACGCGTGCACCAGCGCGGCCTCGATGGCCTTGCGCGCATCCCCGCTGAAGCGGTCCTTCGGCAGGATCACGAGAACCGACGCACCGCGACGAAGCGGGTCCTCGCGCAGCGTCACGCGGACCCCGGCGGTGTGGTACGCCGTGAGCACGGTCTGGATGTCCGCTCCGACCTCGGCCGAAGAGGTGACGAACAGCTCTTCCTTCGGCAGCGAGTTGAAGATCGTGATGATCTCCTTGTAGTCGTGCGATCCTTCCCGGACACCCGCGTCGGCGAGGATGCGCTTCAGCTTCAGCCTGAGGATCGGGATGTTCTCGGCGTCCTCCGCGTACGCCTTGGACGTGAACAGGCCGAGAAACCGGTGCTCGCCGACGTAGGAGCCGTCCTCACCGAGCTTCACCACGCCGACGTAGTCCATGCGTGACTGGCGATGGACCGTAGCCTTGGCGTTGGTCTTGCTGATGATCAGGATCGGCCGACGCTGCAGGATCTCGCGTTGGCCCTCGTCCAGGTCAGCGACTCGAACGGGCTTCGCGAACGTGGAATCGCTCTCGTCGGCCAGGACCCCGAGTCCCGAGCCGGCGCACACCGTCACGCTCGGGCTGCCGTCCACGTCGACGATGTCGTACCCGCGGTATCCCAGGAAGACGAAGCCGCCGTCCCGGAGCCAGCGCAGGAAAGCCTGGATCTCCCTGATCTCCTCCTCCCGCTCGGTCAGGGACCGCCCGAACCGTCCGAGCTCCTCCACCACGGCATCGACGCGCTGGATCATCGCCGGGAAGGCCTCGGTGGCGAGGACCACGTCCTCGAGTCTCGCGGCGAGCTCCTTCTTCAGATCGATCAGCCGCTGCGGGTCGGTGACACGCGGGACCTCGCAGTGCACCAGCGACTCGCGCAGGTCACCCTGCCAGGAGGGCGCCACGGCCACCGGCTGACCCGGCCTGTCCCGTTCCACGTGCAGCACGGGATAGACGATGTACTCGATGGCGAGCTCCTCGGCGTGCAGGAACTCCCGGATCGTGTCCACGATGAACGGGCGCTCGGAGACGTTGGTCCGGATCACGGTCACCGGCGCATACCACCCTTCGCCGTCGGTCTCCGGATTGCCGATCTCCACGTCCACCCGCCCCGGGCGAGACCGCTGGAGGAACCGGAAAGCGCCCAGGGACAGGTGCGCCAACGAGTCCGTGCTTCGCTCCTGCAGGAAGTCCGCGGACGCCCTGGACAGGAAGATCTCGGTGAACGCGACCACGAGTGCCGCCTCGGACGGATCGACCTCCCGCTCGAGCTGTCGGCAGACTGCGTCGACCGTGGGAGAGTCCTGACGGAGACGGCGAACGGCCGATTCGGTGGTGTCGCTCATGAGCCGTGAGCACCCGAAGGCGCCCGGTGTGGTTTGGGTTCGCCCGTTGGGCGAGCGCCGGGATCGGATCCACGACCCGCCCATCCGGCACAAACTGAAAAGATATCGATTCGAGTCCGACCGTGAAGAAGCGGAGGCCGGCCAGGGTCCCGCGGGTCGCGCGCCGCCTGGACCCGGCAAGGCCGTGCGACGACCCGCCTCCGAATTCCCTCGCCCACGCGCTGTGGCTACCTTCGCCTAATGCGTTTCGTTCATGTGGCCGACGCCCACCTCGATACGTCGTTCGCTGGCCGCACCGACGCAGTCCGCCGGCGCCTTCGGGATGCCTCCCGAGAGGCGTTTCGCCGAGCCGTGGACCTCGCGGTGCGCGAGGACGTGCATGCCTTTCTCGTCGCCGGAGACCTCTTCGACGGGGAGCGGCTCTCGTTCTCGACGGAGCGCTTCCTTCTCGAGCAAGGGCAGCGCCTCGCCGATCACGGCGTGACGATGGTCTACGCCACGGGCAACCACGACCCGGGATCGTTGGAGTCCGGGCCCCGCACCCTCCCCTGGCCGGGCAACGTGCGGGTGGCCGGGGACGAGACGCCGCACCGCATCACGATCCACGACCGCGAGGGACGCACCGTCGGGTTCGTCACCGCGATCGGACACTCCTCCTCACGCGTCGTGGAGGACCTGTCACGGCGCCTGCCGAGGCCCGAAGGCGAGCTCCCGGAGGTCGCGCTCCTGCACACGCAGGTCCACGCGTCGCCCGGCTCGGACCGCCATCACCCCTACGCCCCGTCCGAGCTGACCTACCTGCTCCGGGCCGGCTACGACTACTGGGCGCTGGGCCATGTGCACTTCCACCAGGCGCTCGCCGAAGATCCACACATCGTATACGCGGGGAGCCTGCAAGGCCGAACCCACGCGGAGACCGGACCGCACGGAGCCCTACTCGTGGAGCTCTCCGGCCTCTCGTCGCCCTCCATCTCGTTTCGGGATCTGGCACCGGTTCGATGGGAGACCCTTCGGGTGACGGACATCGAGGATGCGGATTCCCTTGACCGGCTGGAGCGCAGGATCGGTCTGGCGTGGAGGGCCGCGCGCGCGGCCGATCCCCCTGCGACGAGCCCGGAGTGGATGGTCCGCGTGGTCCTGAGCGGTCCCACCCCGCTCTGGCGTGAGCTTCGGAACGAGGAGGACCGGTCCGTCCTCGCAGGCGAGCTCCGGGAGTTGCTCGACTGCCTCGACGTCGTCGTCGTCACCGAGGCTGTCCACCCGCCCCTGCCGATCGACGACCACCGAGCCCGGCCCGATGTCCTTGGAGAGGCACTGCGCCTGGTGGAGTCGCTGATCGCAGGCCAGACCCGGCTCGAGACCCTCGACCCCGAAGCCCTCGCGGGGGTCGGATCGGACGAGCCGGCCGCGGTCGACGCCTATGTCCGCGGGCTCCTCGAGGGAGTCGAAGGCGAGCTCATCGCCAGAACGTTGGGGGAAGGGGCCTCTCGATGAGGATCGAGCGTATCCGGGTCGATGCGTTCGGGCGCCTGCGTGATCTCGACACCGGCGATCAGCCGCTCCCGGGGCTCGTCGTCGTGCTCGGCCCGAACGAGGCCGGCAAGTCGACCCTGTTCCACTTCCTGACCTCGATCCTGTACGGCTTCCAGCCCGCGACGCGTGACGGCAACCCCTATTCACCCTGGCGGGGCGGGGATGCGGCAGGCGGCGTCGCCTTGCGCCTGGACGACGGGCGCTGCGCGGCGGTGGAGCGGCGGCTCCTGTCCCAGGCTTCCGGCATGGCGACCCTCGAGGCGCAGAGCGACGAGCTGCGCAACCGTCCCGTCTCCTGGGTGCAGCACGTCCCGCGGAACGTCTTCAGACAGGTCTTCGCGGTGACTCTGGGCGAGCTGGCCCGCCTGGACGGCGAGACGTGGGATCGGGTCCAGCACCGCATCCTCGGAGCGATGGGAGCCACGGACCTGCGACCGGCCCGCGCCGTGGTCGAGGAGCTGGAGCGTGAGGCCGGAGAGCTGTGGCGGCCCTCCAGGCGCGGCAACCAGCGGGTGCGTGAGCTTCGGGCTCAGGAACGCCTGCTGCGGGAGCGCCGCCGCATCGCGGCGGAACGGGACCGCCGCGTGCGCGAGCTCACCGAGGAGGCCGAGGCGGCCCGCCAGGAGCTGGCTGCGGCGCGCCGCGACAGGCAACGGGTGCTCGTCGAGCTCGAGCGCCTCCAGGAGCTCGTCCCGGTGCGGAGCCAGCTCCAGCGGATCGACTCGCTTCTGGAGGAGGCCGGAGATCCATCGGCCCTCGAGGGGCTTCCGGCAGATCCGGCAGCGGCGCTCGTCCTCGCTCAGCGTCGGACGAGGGAGCTCAGCGCCCGACTCGCGGACGTGGACGCGGAACGGTCGGGACCCCTCAAGTGGGTCGAGGCACTCGAAGCGAGCCACCTCAAGCTCCTCGAGAATCGGGAGGAGATTCGCGCCCTCCTCTCGCGTGTGGGCGGCGCGGAAGGCGACCTTGCACGGCTCGCCGCCCTGGAGCAGGAGACCCGGGACCTCGAGCGCCGCGTCCAGGCCGCGGTGGCTCCGCTTGGGGCTGGGAGCGATTCCCACACGCAGGCCACCGAGCTGTCCTCGGTCCCCCTCGAAACGCTCCGGGAGCGCGTCGGCGAGGCTGCCACCGCGCGGGAGCAGCGAAAAGTGCTGGAAAGCGCCGCGGCTCGTGAGCGTTCGAGGCCGGCGGGCAGACTGGGGACACACCTGCTCCCGGCCGCCCTGCTCGCGGTCGGGGCGGTGGCGTTGGTGGCCGGCATCGTTACGAATCAGATCGTGGCCAGTATCGTCGGTGTCGTGGTTGCCGCCGTGGGCGCCGACGCGTGGCTCCCGACCCGTCGCAGGCCGGGAGGGCGTACGCCGGCCGACGGAAAACAGACGCTGGAGCGTGCCCGCGAGCGGGAAGCCAGGGCCAATTCCGCGGTGGAAGAGCTGTTCTCGGGATTTACCGTGGCGTCGTCCGCGCTGACCGAGCCCGGCGAGGCACTCGTCGCCACCGTCGAACGGGTCCAGGAGCTCACGAGGGACCGGAGCGACCGGCTCCGCGAAGCCGATGGAGTCCGGCGCAGACTCGCGCGGTTGAGCGAGGACGCGGAGCGCCTTGCCCGGGCCACCGGCGTCCCGCGGGATCCCGACGCTCGGGCGCTGGCGCACCTCCTCGGGGCCGCGCTGGCGGAGGCCGAGTCGACCGAGGCGCGGGCCGAGGCGGCGCGGGCCGAGCTGGGCAGGCTCGACCGTGCGCGGATTCGGGCCGCCGGCGACCTCGCGGCCGCGGAGGCCGCCCTGGGTGCGCTCCGCCGGCGCCTGGAGGCGGACGGCGGCGGCGACGGCGCGGCCGGAGCGGCCGCTCTCCGGGCTCGCCTGGAGGCGCGGGACCGGGCCTCGGGACTGCTCGCGGAGCTCGTCCGCACCCATCCGGATCTGGATTCCATCCGCTCACGGATCGCGGAGGCCGAGGCTGGGGGGGAATCGTGGATCGCGGACCCGGGTGAGCTGGCGCGCCTCAAGGTCCGTGCCGAGGAGCTGGCCGACGCGGCCCAACAGCTTGCGGCCACGGCGGAGGCGCGGGACCGGGACGCAGCGCATCTGCGCGAGGCGGAGACCGTCGACGCCGTGGACGGCGAGGCCGCTGCGCTCGGCGAGGAAGTGGAGCGCCTCATCAGGGAGCGCGACCGGCTCTGGGTGCTCGCCGCGGTCCTACGAGAGGCGGACCGACGATTCCGTGAAGAGCACCAACCGGACCTGATGCGGCGCGCCGGCGCACATCTGAGCGCCCTCACCTCGGGCAGCTACGATCGCATTCTCGCCGACGACGACGGCTCGAGCGGCGATCGCTTCCTGATCACCGGTCCCGGCGTGGCGGGACCCATCGCGTTGGTTCCCCCCGTATCCACGGGGACGCTCGAGCAGGCCTACCTCGCGCTTCGCTTGGCGATCGTCGACCACCTCGACGAGGGACTCGAACGCCTACCCCTGTTCGTGGACGAGGTGTTCGTCAACTGGGATCGGGCTCGACGACGCGAAGGCCTACGGGTCCTGGCAGGACTCGCCGATCGGAGGCAGCTCTTCGTGTTCACCTGCCACGAGACCACCGCGCTGGAGCTCGAGAAGCACGGCGGCCGGCTCCTGAGGCTGGGAACCGACCGTTGAGCGCGGACCCCTCGCCGTTCCG
>QJYK01000195.1 GCA_003248075.1 Gemmatimonadota bacterium
CCCCAGGCCCGCGCCGAGCGTGACGAAAACCGCGAGCACTGGCTCGAGCGCGACCCGGAGATCAAGTGCTACCTCCCGGGCGTCCCGCGCGCGACCTACATGCCGTTCCCGTTCCAGATCGTGCAGAGCGACTCCAAGTTCCTCATCGCGTACGAGTACGCGGGCGCCGTGCGGGACGTCTACTACGAGGACCCGGGCGAGGCTCAGATCGATTCGTGGATGGGACAGTCGTATGGTCGCTGGGAGGGCGATACGCTCGTGGTCGAAGTGACCGGTCAGCTCGGCGATACCTGGCTGGACCGCGCCGGCAACCACCACGGTCCCCGAATGAAGGTCACCGAGCGATACACGATGCTCGGACCTGACCACATCCAGTACGAAGCCCGGATCGACGACCCGGACACGTTCACGCGGCCGTGGATCATCCGGATGCCTCTGTACCGCAACGTCGACCCGAACGCTCGCCTCGGCCAATTCAAGTGTGTCGAGTTCGTCGAGGAGCTCCTGTACGGGACCTTGCGCAAGAACCCGATCCGGCCAGGAGAGGACCGATGAATGGCAAGCCCGCGATCCTGCTCGGGGCGGCGCTCCTCGCTCCGCTCGCACTCGCGCTCCCCACTGCGCACGCGGCGGCGCAGACGGCCGCGTGGACCGTGCCCAGGACGCCCTCCGGCCATCCCGACCTCCAGGGAAATTGGTCGAACGCGACCATGACGCCGATCGAACGGCCGGAAGGGGTCGCGGCGGTCCTGACGGACGCCCAGGTCGCTGCCCTCGAGTCCGGCCGACGGGACCTGATCGAGGAGGCGCTCCAGGCCAGCGACCCGGATCGCGGAGCCCCGCCCGTGGGTGGCGAGCTCACGGGTGACCCGCTGATCGACGGAGCCACGGGAGGCACCGGTGGCTACAACTATTTCTTCATCGATGCCGGCGACCACGTGGCGGTCTACAACGGCGAGCCGCGCAGCTCGCTCATCACCTGGCCCGCAACGGGACGACGCCCGGCATACAGCGCCGCGGGCCGTGAGCGTGCGGCGGCTCGCACCGCGTTCAATCGGCGGTTCGGACCGTACGACAACCCCGAGAATCGGCCGCTCGGCGAGCGCTGCCTCATGTCGTTCGGGTCGAACGGCGGACCGCCCATGACTCCGAACTACTTCTACAACAACAACTACACGATCGTCCAAACGCCCGATCTGGTCCTCATCCTGACCGAAATGGTCCATGATGTGCGCATCATCCGGCTCGGTGAGCCCAAACCGCTCCCCGAGCACGTTCGTCCCTGGATGGGGGATTCGTGGGGTCATTGGGAGGGCGACACCCTCGTCGTGGTGACGACGAACATCCACCGCGACCAACCGCTCTTCCAGCTGTCCGGCGCTCAGTTCTATCCATCGGAGAAGGTGAAGGTCACCGAACGCTTCACCCGTGTCTCCCAGACGACCATCAACTACGAGTTCACCGTCGAAGACCCCGCCATGTTCGACGAGCCATTCGGCGGGGAAATCCCGTTCAACGCACTGGACGGGCTGCTGTACGAGTACGCATGCCACGAGGGCAACTACGCGCTCGGAAACGTGCTCAGCGGCGCGCGCGCTCAGGAGCGAGGTGGCAGCGGGAACCCGCCGGAAAGGAGATGACCCATGCGTAGGCCCTTGTCCGTCCTCGGCTTCGCGGGCCTCGTGCTCGTCGTGTTCACCGTACCGGTGGCGGCACACCACGCCTTCGGAGCGGAGTTCGACGCAAACGCCCCGATCCGGCTCGAGGGACCGATCGTTCGCCTCGAATGGGTGAACCCCCACACCTGGATCCACCTCGAGGTGACGAAGGACGACGGCTCGAGGGAGGAGTGGGCGGTCGAGGGGGGGACGCCGAACGTGCTCCTGCGCCGCGGCCTCCGTCGCGACTGCCTGGTTCCTGGCACCGTGATCGTGGTGGACGGCTATCAGGCCAAGGACCACTCGTTGAAGCGCGCGAACGGGCGCGACATCACCTTCACCGATGGCACCAAGATCTTCCTGGGCTCGTCGGGCACGGGGGCGCCCTACGAGCGGGAGCTGCTTCAGGCTCGGCAACAGCAGGGTCGCTGCTAGACGACTCGCCTTGCCGGCTCAGCTGAATCCGATCCA
>QJYK01000144.1 GCA_003248075.1 Gemmatimonadota bacterium
ATAGCCTTGAGATGCACTTTTCTCAAGGAGGTAGGGATGGTCATCGAATGGGCACCGTTCCGGCTCACGCCGGGGGTGAGCGAGACGGATCTACTGGAGGCCTCGGAGGCACTGCAGACGGACTTCCTGCAGCCGCAGGCGGGCTTCCTGCGCCGGGAACTCGTTCACCTGTCGGGTGAGCAGTGGGGCGATCTCGTCTACTGGGAGAGTGAGGCTGCCGCGAAGCGGGCCATGGAGACAGCGGCTTCGAACCCCGCTTGTTTCCGCTACTTCCATCTGATGGAGGACGCGGATCACAACGAGCCCGGGCAGGGTGTGCAGGTGCTCGCGGTGAGGAAGAGCTACGCGGGCGGGTGAGGATGTCCGGGCGGGTGGAAGGGGGATCGCCGCCCGCCCGGCTCCGATGCCAGGAACAAAGGGCTTCCCCGTCCACGTGCCGCCGTCCAACTCCCTTTGTGCCCGCCTCCACCGTCTCGCCGCCCATGGAATGTTCGACCTTTCTGGGCCGGACCCTCCAGGGGACGATGCGGCCTGGCCGCCCACCGTCGCCGGCCTTTAGCCCGTGCGGGATCTCGTTCTCGCGCCTACCTTGACGCCCCCTGAGCCCAACGTTCCCCACGTTCCTGACGGCTTGCACCATGTTGAAGAGATGCGCACTGGCGGCGATCTCCGTCGCCGCAGCGGTTGGGGTCGTCGCGCCTCCGCCGACGTCCGGCCAGCAGATGACCGGAAACGTCGTTCTCGACTCCGCCTTCCTGGCCGGCTATCGCTGGCGTAACCTCGGTCCCGACCGCGGCGGTCGCTCGATCGCCGTCACCGGCGTGAAGGGTCGCCCGCACGAGGCGTACTTCGGCGCCGTGGGCGGCGGCCTGTGGAAGACCACCGACGGCGGCGAGTCCTGGGGTCCCGTGACCGACTACCAGCTCACGTCGGCCTCCGTGGGCGCGGTGGCGGTCAGCGAGACCAACCCCGACCTGGTGTTCATCGGCACCGGCGAGACCTGCATCCGCGGCAACATCCTTCCGGGCGACGGCGTGTACCGCAGCCGGGACGCGGGTAAGACGTGGGAGCACGTCGGCTTCCGCAATTCGCACGGCATCTCGAAGATCCGCATCCACCCCACGAACCCGGACATCGTCTTCGTCGCGTCCTTCGGGAAGTACGGAGCGCCCAGCGAGGAGCGGGGCGTCTTCCGCAGCACCGACGGCGGGGACACCTGGGAGCGCGTGCTCTTCCGGAACGATCAGACCGGCGCGATCGACATCGCCATCGACCGCAACAACCCGTCCGTGGTCTACGCGACGCTGTGGCAGGCGTACCGCAAGGAGTACACGATGTCCTCCGGCGGTCCGGGCAGCGGGATGTTCAAGAGCACGGACGGCGGGTCGAACTGGACCGAGATGACCCGCAACCCCGGCATGCCCCGGGATGGCGTGGTGGGCCGCATCGGCATCGCGGTGTCCAGCGCGAACTCGAGCCGCGTCTATGCGCTCTTCGAGCACGACGACGGCGGGCTGTTCAGGAGCGACGACGCGGGCGCCAGCTGGGAGCGGGTCAACGACGACCGGCGCATCCGCCAGCGGGCCTTCTACTACACCCACGTCTTCGCCGACCACAAGGACGCCGACGTGGTCTACATGGAGAACACGTCCATCTACCGCAGCGCCGACGGCGGCAAGTCGTTCGAGTCGGTGAGCAACGGCACCCACGGCGACTTCCACGACCTATGGATCGATCCCGACGATCCGGCCCACCTGGTGGTCGGAAACGACGGCGGCGGCGCGGTGAGCGTCGACACCGCCGGATCCTGGACCGACGAGGACTATACGACGGCGCAGTTCTACCACGTGGTCGCGACGGCCCACGTGCCCTTCCACGTGTGCGGGTCGCAGCAGGACAACAGCACGCTGTGCCTCCCCTCGGACTGGAACGCGAGCCGTTTCGGGTTTGGACAGGGCGGCGGCTTCGGTGGCGGCGGGGGCGGAGGAGGCGGGAGCCCGACCTCCGGGTCGATGGACGTGGCGTACCGGGTGGGCGGCGGAGAGCCGGGCTACATCGCTCCGGACCCGCAGGACCTGGACGTCTTCTACTCCGGGACGAACAACGGCAGCTACATCGACAAGTTCAATCGCCGCCTCGGGTCCTCGCGGGAGGTGAATCCCTATCCCTGGTTCTACTCCGGCGAGCCGGCCATCGACATGGTGGAGCGCTGGCAGTGGACGTTCCCCATCATCTTCTCGCCGCTGGACCCCGATGTCCTGTACACGTCGTCGAACCGCCTGTGGCGGACGACGAACGGCGGCAAGTCGTGGGACCAGATGAGCCCCGACCTCACGCGTCACGATCCGATGACGCTCGGGCACTCGGGCGGTCCGATCACCGGGGACATGAACGGTCCCGAGGTCTACGCGACCATCTTCTCGGTGGCACCGGGCAAGGTGGACATCGACGTGACCTGGACGGGCTCGGACGACGGGCTCGTGCACGTCACCCGCGACGGCGGCGCGAGCTGGACCAACGTCACGCCGCGGGACATGCCCGACTTCGGGCGGGTGAGCCAGATCGACGCGTCGTCGTTCGAGGCGGGGCGTGCATACGTGTCCGCGCGCCTGCCACTCCTGGACGACTTCCGGCCGTACATCTGGAAGACGAGCGACTTCGGCCAGACCTGGACGAAGATCGTGAACGGCATCCGGGCCGACGCGTTCGTCAACGCGGTGCGTGAGGACCCGAACCGCCGCGGCCTGCTCTACGCGGCGACGAACCACGGCGTGTACATCTCCTACGACGACGGCGCGAGCTGGCAGGGACTGAACCCCCAGCTCCCGGACCTTCCCATCGCCGACCTGATCGTCCAGGAGAACGAGCTGGCCATCACCGCGCACGGGCGCGGCTTCTGGATCCTGGACAACATGGCGCCGCTCCGGCAGATCACGCCGCGAACGACGGCCGAGGACGTGATGCTCTTCGATCCGCCGACCGCGTACCGCTCGGCGAACGGGGTCACGCTGTCGTGGTGGCTGCGGGAGACGCCGACCGACGCCAAGCTGGAGATCCTCGACGCCCGCGGCGAGGTGCTGCGTACCTACGAGCCAGCCGACACGACCGAAGAGCGGGACCGCTGGGCCGGCCCGGCGCTCGCGGTGAAGCCCGGCCTGAACTACGTCCAGTGGGACCTGCGCATCGATCCGGCCGCGAGCTTTCCGGGGATGATCTACTGGGGCGTGCGTACCATGTCGCCGGCGGTGCCACCCGGCACGTATACGGTGCGGCTCACCGCGGACGGACGGACCGCCGCGACGCAGGTCACGGTCGAGCCCAACCCGTGGATCGAGGACGTGACCGTCGCCGAGATGCAGGCGCAGTACGAGTTCGGGCGCCAGATCCGCGAGAAGGTGGACGAGGCGAACTCGGCGATCATCGCGATCCGGCGGGTGAAGACGCAGCTCGACGACAGGCTCGAGAAGTCGGACGACCGTCGGTTGAGGGAGGCGTCCGACCGGCTGGTCGAAAACGCTTCGGCGGTCGAGGGGGACGTCTACCAGGTCCGGAACCGGAGCAACCAGGACCCGCTCAACTTCCCGATCAAGGTCAACAACCGGTTGGCGAACCTGTTGTCGATGTCCGAGCGGGGCGACGGTCCGCCCTCGCAGGGCATGCGCGAGGTGTTTCAGATCATGGTGGACGAGCTCGAGGGCCACATGACCCGGCTCGACGAGGTCTGGCGCACGGATCTGGCGGCCGTGAACCGTGAGCTCCAGCGCCTCGGTCTCGAGCCCCTCGATCCCACGGACGAGCGGACGAGGCTGGTGTCGGAGTGACGCCGGGCGGGCCCTACGCTCCCAGGTGGACGACGCACCGGCGCCGGGATCCTCGGCGCCGGTGCTCCCACAGGTAGATCCCTTGCCAGGTGCCGAGCGCGAGTCGACCGCGCTCCACCGGAATCGACAGGGTGGTCGCGGTCAGCGCCGCCCGGATGTGGGAGGGCATGTCGTCGGGGCCCTCGGCGGTGTGGGTGAAGCGCGGGTCCCCTTCGGGGACGTGGCGCTCCATCCAGTCCTCGAGGTCGCGGCGCGCGCTGGGATCGGCGTTCTCCTGGATGGTGAGGCTCGCCGAGGTATGCTGGATCATGACGGTGCACAGACCCTCGGTCACCCCGCTCGCGGCCACGATGCGCTGCACCGCGTCGGTGATCTCGTGGAGTCCCTTCCCGGAGGTCTGGATCGCGACGTGGTCGATCATCCGACCTCAGCCAGCGCGTGTCCGGCGTCGACGGCGGCCAACGCCTCTGTCGCGGCGCCTCCGGCGCCCACGGCCTCTCGGAGCGCCTCCACCGGGTAGGCGTCGGTGTCCCTCAGCGCGCGCGCGGCGGCCATGAGGGCCCACGACTCCTTCTTCCTCGCCCACCCCGTTCCGGCGAAGTCCAGGGTGATCACGTCCGCCTCCGTCTCCGTCTCCGGAACGTCGGGGCTGCGGTAGACCCGGGCCCCACGCGGGAGCCCGGCGATCCGCGCGGCGACCCTGGCGTGTCCCTCCGCGGACAGGTCCAGCACGACGTCGGGTGTGGCCACGCCGGTGAAGAGCACCGGGTCGGGGCTGAGGATGATCTCGGACAGGGAGTAGCCGGTCCGCACGGTGACCGGATAGTCGTTGCGCTGGGTCGCCCAGAGTCCCGACAGCACCGCGCCCCGAGCGAGCGCCCCCGCGGCGGAGCCGATCCGCTTCCCCGCCGCGCCCGCGAAGAGCCACGAGAGTCTGCGGTCCAGCGTCGCCTCGTGTCGGACCTCGAGCCCCCGGGCCAGCAGGGCGGGCTCGCCCAGGATCCCCGCGTGCTGGGCCCGGTACGCCTTGGCGTACTCGGGCCGCGGCTCGTCCACGAGGATCCCCGAGCGGAAGCCCAGCGTGGTCATGGTCTCCGCCATCGCCTTGCGGCTCAGCTTGTTCGCCGGCGCGAAATACGCGGTGCAGAGCTCCCACACGTCCACGAGCGAGAATCCGTCGTTCTCGAGCGCGCGCACGAGCACGTCGGTCAGGGTGGTGTCGAACGTGCTGGTCCTGGCCACGAAGCTCGCCCCGTTCACCGCCACGGTGCCGGCGATGTCCATTGGGCGCTCCAGCTGACCCAAGGGCGTGGTCGACGTGACCGCGGCCGGGGGCGTGCTCACCGAGTGCTCCCCCCCGGTCATCCCGTAGTTGAGGTTGTTGAAGACGACCACCGTCACGCCGATGTTGCGCCGCGCGGCGTTGATGAGATGATGCCCGCCGATTCCGCACCCTCCGTCGCCCATGAGCACGACCACCTGAAGGTCGGGATTGGCCAGCTTGAGGCCGGTCGCATACGTGACCGACCTGCCGTGGAGGCCGTGGAACGCGTGGGTCGCGAAGTACGCGTCGGAAAGCCCGGAACAGCCGATGTCGGAGACCAGCACGAGCTTGGCGGGGTCCACGTCGAGGCGGGCGAGGGCCTGGTCGAGCCGCTCGAGGATCGTGCCGTGGCCGCATCCCGGGCAGAACGGGAAGGGAAGCGTCGCAGGGTCGAGGTAGGTGCGGAGCTGGGTGCTCATGCCACCTCCGGGGACTCGTGCGCTCCGATCGCGTCGAAGATCTGATCCGGGGTGATGAGCTCGCCGTCCACGCGGTGGATGCCCACCACCTGGACGCCGTCGGGGGCGAGTCGCTCCACCTCGAGGCGGTACTGGCCCAGGTTCAGCTCAGGCACCAGGACCCGGTCCACGCCACGCATGGCGGCCCGCAGCTCCCCTTCGGGGACTGGCCACAGCGACTGTACCGTGAGGCCGGACACCGCGAGCCCGGTCTCCCGGGCCGACGCGATCGCCTCCCGCGCCGCCAGGGCGGTGATGCCGTAGCTCACCACCAGCGTGTCGGCGTCGCTCTGGAGGTCGGCGCGCACCATCGCGATCTCGTCCGCATGGTCCTCCACCTTCGCGGCCAGCCGGCGATTGAGTCGGTCCACCTCGACCGGGCTCCTCGTGAGACGGCCGCGCTCGTCGTGCGTGGATGTCGTGAAGCGCACGAGGTGGACGCCCCCCAGGGGTGACATGAGGGGGACCCCGTCCGGGGGGTCCGCCCGGTAGGGTAGGAACGAACCCCCCGCCGGGGCGGTGGGGCGCTGCCGGACCGGGACTTCGTCCCAGGACGCGGCGTCGACGGTGGCCTTTCCCAGGACGGTCTCCTTGTCCGTGGCCACGAACACCGGCACGCGGAAGCGCTCGGCGAGGTCGAAGGCCCTCCGCGTGAGGGCGTAGCACTCGGCTACGTCCGCCGGGGCCAGGACGATCACGGGGTAGCCACCCGAGGTGCCCCAGCGCAGGAACTGGATGTCGCCCTGCGCCACGGTGGTGGCTCCACCCGTGGCCGGTCCCATGCGCTGCGCGTCCACGATCACCATCGGGACCTCACCCATGATCGCCAGGCCCACGCTCTCGCTGTACAGGCTGAGCCCGGGCCCCGAGGTCGCCGTCATGACCCTGGCCCCGGCCATGGCGGCTCCGATGCAGAATCCCATCGAGGCGATCTCGTCCTCGCTCTGGATGGCGGTGCCCCCGACCTTCGGGAGCTCCCGGATCAGGTGGAGGAGGATCGGTGTGGCCGGCGTGATGGGGTACCCGGAGAAGAACGTGCACCCCGCATGCAGGGCAGCACGGGCGATGGCCTCGGCGCCATCGATGAGCTCGCGCATGGGCGGACACTCGCACGGTGTGGGCGACCCCCGGACGTGCGCGCGAAGGCCGCGATTCGGAAGCTGTCAGGAAGGAGGGGTAAATCCAAGGGCTCGTCCGACCGCTGTCGCCCGGGGGTCCCGCGGTCGGACAAATTGTCCCGCGCTGGCAGCTTTACCCGGCGGGGAGCGCGCGGCGACCGAGCTCCACGACCCCCAGCACGGGCGCGTGGTCGGACCCGTACTGGTCCGGAGCGACCCGAACCTCGGCGGTCGTTCCCGTGGGCAGTCGGAAGAAGAGGTGGTCGAGCCGCCATCCCGTGAAGGTGGCGCCGTCGGTTTCGGGGGTATCGGGGAAGCTCCGACGGACCACGTCGAGCGCGGGCTCGAGGAAGTCCGGGCCCCAGTTGTTCAGGTCGGCGCCCAGGACCACGGGATCGTCGCCGAGCTGCCTCAGCAGCGAGCGTGCCTGACGCACCCGCACGGCGCCGAACGAGTCGAGGAAGCGCCGCCAGGGCGCCCGGTTCTCGAGGTGGGCGGTAGCCACGCGCAGGCTCCAGCCCGACCCGTCCCGGCGGGTCCCGCGCACCGTACCGACCAGGGCGACCCGGCGCTGGCGCTCGTTGGGGAGCTCGATGACGCGCGCACCGGTGAGCGGTAGGTCGGAGAGGATCGCGACCCCGCGGTCCTCACGGGGGCTGTCGGGATCGACGCGCCCGTTGGGCTCCGCCGGGGCGTAGGCCAGGTTCAGGCCCAGGCGCTCCGCGACCGCGACCACGTCCAAGCGGGCACCGTCGGGAGGGTCGTTGTGGAGCGTCTGCCCGTCCTTGCCCGCCGGGTTCCTGAGGGCCTCGTCGCCCGTGCGGTGCGTCTCCTGCAGGAGGATGACGACGCCGCGCCGGACCGGGATGCCCGTGAGCGCGCCCGAGCGCAGGTCCGCCACCATCGCAGGGATGTCGCCTCCGCCGACGTGCACGTTCCACGAGACCACGATGAGCGAGTCCGAGGCCGTCGGTGGGGGACCTGCCGGGTCGACCAGCAGCGCCGCCGGAACGGGCGACGGGGCCCCGAGCCCGGGGACCGCCGGATCGGCGCTCGAGCGCAGGGTGCACGCGGCGACGGTGGCGGTGGCGACCAGAGCGGAACCGAGGGGTAGCAGGCGAGTCAAGACGACCGAGGCACGGCGGCGAATGGATACGGAAAAGGCTCCGCACGCACATGCGGCGACCACGGAACCGACTCACCCTACTACACCGGAGTTGGCCGGGAGAGCCCGCCGGGGCCGTGTTCGTCGCCTGGCGCGTCGCGTCCGACCGGGCGCCACCGCCGCGGGCGCGTTCCTGCTCGTCGCGTTCGGCGTTCTCCTGCACCGCATCTCGGACGCTGTTCGGGGGGCTCCCGTCCGGCGCGTCGTCACGGAGTCGCCCCTGCCCCCAACCGGCGATCCGGCGTTCGGCGAGTTGGTTGGCGTGGCCACCGACGCCCCCCTGGTGGACGGGAACGGGGTTGAGCTCCTTCTGGACGAGAGCGTCTTCCCGCGAATCATCGCCGACGTCACGGACGCGCGTCGGACGGTGACCGTCTTCCTCTATTTCTGCGAGCCCGGCACGCTCGGAGACACGTTCGCCGCCGCGCTGGGCAGGGCGGCGGTGCGCGGCGTCCGGGTCCGGCTGCTCGGAGACGGGTACGGGTGCGGTGCATACCTGAAGCAGGTGGCCCCGGGGCTGGACTCGGTGGGCGCCTCGGTGGCCTGGCTGCGGCCGGTCCGCTGGTACGCGCTCCACCGTGCGCAGCACAGGAATCACGGCCGCTCGGTCATCATCGACGGACGGGTCGCCTACACCGGCGGCTTCGGCATGTCGGACAAGTGGAGCGGCGTGGACGGTCAGGGCGCGTGGCGCGAGACGAACGTGCGCCTCACCGGCCCGGTGGTGATGCGGCTGCAGAGCGCCTTCGCCGCCTCGTGGGTGGAGGCGACCGGAACCCTGGCCCCCGTCGACCTGCTCCGACCCCCTGCGGACGAGGACGAAGGCGAGGGCGAGGTACGCGCGGGCGTGCTGGTGTCGAGACCGGGCCTGGGGCCGACCCAAGCCGAGCGGTGGCTGGCGCTGTCGATCTCCGCTGCGCGTAAGACGCTTTACATCACGAACTCGTACTTCGTGCCTACCCGCGAGCTCCTATCGCTACTGGTCGAAGCCGCACGACGCGGGGTGGATGTGCGCATCCTCGTGCCCGGCCGCATCAACGACATCCCGAGCACGAAATGGGCGGGCCAGGCGCACTACGGAGCGCTGCTGGACGCCGGTGCCCGTCTCTACGAGTACCAGCCGGCGATGATGCACGCGAAGACCATGGTGGTCGACGGGGCCTGGGTCAGCGTGGGAAGCGTCAACCTGGACAACCGGTCGCTGCGCCTCAATGAGGAGTGGGCGTTGATCGCTCAGGACGCCGCGCTGGGCGCGGCCATGGACGCGATCTTCCTGGACGACCTCCAGCGGGCTCGTGAGCGCACGGCGGAGATGCACCGGAGCCGACCCCTGGCGGACCGGCTGAAGGAGCTGGCCGTCCGTCTGGTCGCCCCGCTGCTGTGAGCGCGGCCGG
>QJYK01000135.1 GCA_003248075.1 Gemmatimonadota bacterium
TGAAGTAGGTCTGGGTGTAGGCGCTCTCGAAGTTCCGCCGCCCGCGGCTCAGCGTCAGGCCGACGCCGGGGTCGGAGCGGGAGCGCACCAGCAGCGTGCAGGCGATTGCCCCCATCCGGACGCGCAAGGCCTCGAGGAAGCCCTCCCACGGCGGGTCTTCGAGCGGTCCCTCGTAGATCGCCTCCAGCAGGCTGTCTTCGCTGTCTGCCACGGCACTCCCCGCCCCCGCAGGATAGAATGGTTGGCCCCGCGCGTGTGCTCTCCGCCGCCGCGCCCGGAGAGCGGCCCGGGAGTGGCGCTCGCCCGTCGATCGTCTAGTCCGATCGGACGATGCGGCGAGTGGGGGCGGCGCGAGACGCTCGCCTCCGGTCGCGAGGAGAGGAGCCCCGCTCATGGATCTACAGCTGTGCTTCGAGCTCAGATCGCCCGTCGGAACGACACCGCATCCGGTGCTCTACCGGGAGATGCTCGACATCGCGTCGTGGGCCGACGCCAATGGCTTCCGGTACGTCAACTTCGGCGAGCACCACGCCTCCGAGTCGGGCTATCTCCCGTCGCCACTCATCGCCTGCGCGGGAGTGGCCGGGCGCACCCGCCGCATCCGGATGCGTCCGAACATCCTGACGGCGCCCCTGTACGATCCCATCAAGCTGGCCGAGGACACGGCGGTCCTGTCGCTCGTCTCCGAGGGCCGCTTCGACATCTGTCTGGGCGGTGGCTATCGCCAGCGGGAATGCGAGATGTTCGACAAGCGGCTCGAAGACCGCTGGCGGGCGGTCGGAGAGACCGCGCGGGTCCTCAGGTCTGCGTGGACCGGGAAGCCCTTCGAGTACGAAGGGCGAACGATCGTCGTGCGCCCGATTCCCGATCGACCGCCGACGCTCGCCATCGGCGGCATGTCGGCCGCCGCGGCCCGACGAGCCGCTCGCATCGCCGACGAGTTCTCGTTGCCCTTCGACCCCGACCTGTGGGAGCCGTACCGCAACGCCTGCATCGAGTTCGGCAAGCCGGATCCGGGGCCGGTTCAACCCCGTGGCCCGGTGTTCCTGTGGGTGGCCGAGGACGTCGAGGCGACCTGGGACGTGTTGATGCCCCACGTGATCAGTCAGATCGACGAGTACGGAACCTTCACCAGGGAGGGTTACGGAGACGCAGTGGGGCCGTACGCGGGAAGAACCGATGCTGCTGCGGTTCACGCGAACCCCGCCTATCAGGTGCTGGATCCGGACGAGGTCGTCGAGCTCGGGCGGAAGCTCGGGCCGACCGGCCTGCTGCTCTTCAATCCGCTGATGGGCGGGATTCCGCCGCACGAAGCGTGGCGGATGCTGAAGCTGCTCGAGACGAGGGTCATGCCGCTGCTGCCTCACTGAGGGGCGCGCCGCTGCCACGGGAGGATCCGAGATGGGAATCCGCGTTCTGGGTCTGGATCACATCCACGTCGAAACCCGCGACCTGAAGCTCGCTCGGGACCTCGTGGGGAAGCTCTTCGACGTCGACGCGACGCATGCCGCCGAGATGCCGGCGCACGGCTTCGTCAACGTGAGCGTGATGCTGCGGGGCGCTCCGAACCAGCCCTTCCTGGACATGTTCCAGTCCACGCGGCCGGACGGCTTCGTGGGCAGGACCTTCTCGAAGAAGGGACCCGGCGTCTCGTACCTCTCGTTCCGTGTCGAGAACCTCGACGAGGCAGCCGCGCACGCGGCGAGCCTAGGCCTCGAGGAGGTCTCGCGCGTCGGCTATCGCAGCATGCGCCAGGTCCAATTCGACACGCTCGAGCCGCTCGGCTTCATGCTGGAGTTCGTGGAGTACGGACCGGGCTTCTGGGAAGAGCAGGCCAGCGTCAACGAACGCCTGGCGAGGGGCGAGGAGGTGGAAGGCCTGCGCTGGGTCGACCTCTGACGGTCCTGATCGATCGCGGGCGATCGTTGCCCCGGCCCTCGCGCGGGCGGAGCGCGGGGGCTCAGCCGGCGGACTCCGGGGCGCCGATCACCGGCGCCGCGGTCTCGCAGAAGGTGTGACAGAGCAGAGGGTCGACGAGCCAGTCGGGGTCCTCGGGGTCGAACCAGCGATCGACGTCTCCCCAGTGGCAGGGGTGCAGCATGTAGGGGCCCATGAGCCC